>DAOMFB010000236.1:0-5130 GCA_035429585.1 Thermoanaerobaculia bacterium | reverse complement strand
AAGCCCCGGCCCCTTCACCACAGGGCCGAGCTCGTGGGGGGTCTGGCGGACTCCGCGCCGGCGCCCGGGCCGCCCCCTCCCGGCGACGCGCCGCCGGCGGACGACGAGCCGAAGCAGTTCCACACGACCTGAGACACGGGACGTCCGCCGCCGCCGCCCGCGGCGCTGAAACCGGTTCTCAGCCGGAGGAGGTACTCTTTTCCCCATGAAGGGGGGGTTCTACTGGCGCGCGATCGGCGACCTGAAGCGGCGCCTGGCGGAGGCCGTGCCGCACGAGGTCCTGAAGGAGCTGCACCGGAAGTCGCCGGGACGGCATTTCGCCGTCGCGGCCCGGCAGGCCGTCCTCTTCGTCGCGGCCTTCGCGGCCGGGTGGAGCGTCGAAACACTCTGGGTCCGGATTCCGTGCGCCGTCGTCCTCGGCTTAGTCGTCTTCGACGGGACGGTCCTCCTCCACGAGGTCGTCCACCGGGCGGTCTTCGACGGCGACCGGCCGCGGGCCTACCGGCTCCTCGGCCTTCTCTACGCCCTTCCCTCCGGCATCTCGCCGACGCAGTTCACGCGATGGCACCTCGACCACCACAACGAGCTCGGGTCGGACACCGACGACCCGAAGCGCGCCCACCTGTCGCCGAAGCGGAACGCCCGCTGGCTGAAGCTCCTCTACGCCACGCCGGCGCTCTTTCCGATCTACTTCCGGGCCGCCCGGAAGGAGACGGCCACCTACCCGGACGACGTTCGGAGGACGATCCGGAGAGAGCGGCTCGCGGCGATCGCGCTTCATCTCTCGGTCGCCGCGGTCCTCTGGGCCTTCGGCGGGTTCCCGCGCTTCCTCTGGCTGTATGCGGTCCCGGTGTTCGTCGTCTTTCCCCCCGCCTTCACGCTGAACCGCCTCGGCCAGCACTACGACATCGTCCCCGGCGAGCCGGCGAAGTGGTCGACGCGGATGGTCCGGTCGCGCCTCTGGGAGTTCGTCTACCTCTGGTCGAACTACCACCTCGAGCACCACTACTTCCCTGCCGTCCCCTTCTACCGGCTCCCCGATCTGAACGCCGCTCTCGCCCCGTTCTTCGATGCCGAAGGGATCCGGGCGCACACCTACCGCGAGCTCCTCTGGAACTGGTTCGTGAGGAACCGCCCCCCGCATGCCGACTGGCGGGAACGGGCCGCCTGAGCCCTTCCTGAAACCCGGTCGCAGGACGCCCGTACCACGGGGATGGGGCCCGCGAGGGCGCCGACCGGAGGTGTTCGATGAGGCGATCCGGGTCGCGAATCACCCTTCTCTCCGTCCTCTTCCTTCTCGCGGCCGGTGCGGCGGGGCCCGCGCTCGCCCAGGGGCTGGTCCTCTCGCCCCCCGGCGACAACCAGCGCGCCACCGTGACGCAGCAGATCGGCCCGGTGAACGTCACGGTCGACTACTCGAGCCCCCGGGTCGTCCTCCGCGGGCAGGACCGGAAGGGGAAGATCTGGGGGGGCCTCGTCCCCTACGGTCTCTCGGACCTCGGCTACAACGACTGCCCGAAGTGCCCGTGGCGCGCGGGGGCGAACATGAACACGACGTTCGCGGTCGACCACGACGTCCAGGTCGAAGGACAGACGCTTCCCGCCGGAAAGTACGGCCTCCACATGATCCCGGGCGAGACGGAGTGGACCGTCGTCTTCTCGAAGGACTCGAACTCCTGGGGGAGCTACTGGTACGACCCGAAGGAGGACGCGCTCCGGGTCGTCGTGAAGCCGGCGAAGTCGGAGTACCACGAGTGGCTGACGTACGAATTCACGGTGCGCGAGCCCGAGAAGGCGACCCTGGCGCTGATGTGGGAGGAGCGGGAGGTCCCGGTCCGGATCGCCGTCCCGAACGCGAAGGAGCTCTGGGTGGCGTCGATCCGGAGCCAGCTCCGCGCCGGCCTCGGGTTCGACGGGCGCTACCTGCAGGAGGCGGCCGACTGGTGCGTCCAGAACAAGGTGAACCTCCCGCAGGCGCTCACCTGGGCCGAGAAGGCGATGACGCCGGCCGTCGGCGGGTCCGAGACCTTCTCGACCCTCTCGACGCTCTGGCGCGCCCAGCTCGCCAACGGGAAGGAGACCGAGGCCGCGAAGACCATCGAGCGGGCCCTCACGAACCCGACGGCGAACCCGATCGCGATCCACACCCTCGGACGCCAGCTCCAGGCCGAAGGAAGGAACGACGAGGCGGTCCGGGTCTACCAGATGAACGCGAAACGCTTCCCCGGGCAGTGGCCCGTGAACGTGGGCCTGATGCGGGCCTACGCGATGACGGGAGACCGGAAGAAGGCCCTCGATTACGCGAGGCTCGCCGCCGCGGAGGCCCCGGACCCGCAGAACAGGAAGAACCTCCAGAACATGGTGAAGCTCCTCGAGGAGGGGAAGGACATCCCGCAGTGAGCGGCCGGGGAGGCCCGGCGCCGGGCTTCCCCGCCCTTCCCCGCGCGGAATCGGCCCCCTTCGGCTAATCTCCGCCCTCTATGGCCACCGACGCCGCGCCCGACGCGGCCGAGAAGTACTTCGGCCTCTCGAAGGACGACCTCGTCCGCGCCTTCCGGATCGTCTACACCTCGCGCCGGATCGACGACAAGGAGATCCAGCTCAAGCGGCAGAACCGGATCTTCTTCCAGATCTCCGGCGCGGGGCACGAGGCGGCGGGCGCGGCGATCGCGTTCCACATGAAGCCGGGGACCGACTGGCTCTTCGGCTACTACCGCGACCGGGCCCTCTGCCTCGGCCTCGGCGTCACGCCGTACGAGATGTTCCTCGAGGCGGTGGGCGCCGCCGAGGACGCCGCCTCGGGCGGCCGGCAGATGCCGTCGCACTGGGCCTCGCGGAGGCTGAACATCTTCACGATGTCTTCGCCGACGGCGACGGAGTGCCTGCAGGGCGTCGGCGCCGCCGAGGCGGGGCGCTTCCTCTCGCGCTCCGGGGCCCGGGCCCTCCCCGGAGTCACGTCGAGCTTCTCGGACGACGAGGTCGTCGTCGTCACGATCGGGGACGGGTCCACCTCGGAGGGGGAGTTCTGGGAGGCCCTGAACGCCGCCTGCACCCTGAAGCTCCCCGTCGTCTTCGTCGTCGAGGACAACGGGTACGCCATCTCGGTCCCCGTCGAGGTGAACACGCCGGGCGGCTCGATCTCGAAGCTCGTTCGGGGCCACCCCGGCCTCTTCGTCGTGGAGACCGACGGGTGCGACTTCCTCGAGTCGTACGACGCCTTCCGCTGGGCTTTCGCCTACGCCCGCGAGCGGAAGGGACCCGTCCTCGTCCACGCCCACGTCGTCCGCCCCTACTCCCACTCCCTCTCGGACGACGAGAGGCTCTACAAGCCCGCGGCGGAGCGTCAGAAGGAGGCCGAGCGCGACCCGGTCGAGCTCCTGTCGCGCTTCCTCGTCGCCGAAGGGCTCGTTCCCCAAGACGAGCTCGCGGCCCTGAAGGCGGCCTGCGACGCCGAGGTGAACGCGGCCGCGGACCGCGCGGCCGCCCTCCCGCAGCCCGACCCCGCGCGCGTCCTCGAGAACGTCACCTCCCCCGCCGTCGATCCGGCCTCGTCCGCCTTCGACACGGAGGATCGCCCGGAGTCCTCGGGGAGCGAGACGACCATGGTCGACCTGATCAACGCCTGCCTCCGCGACGAGATGGCCCGCGACGGCCGGATCGTCGTCTGGGGCGAGGACGTGGCGGACGCCTCGCGCGAGGAGATCCTCGCCGAGTGCAAGGGGAAGGGGGGCGTCTTCAAGGTCACCGCGGGGCTCCAGAAGCTCTACGGCGCGGACCGCGTCTTCAACTCCCCTCTCGCCGAGGCGAACATCGTCGGCCGGGCGATCGGCTGGGCGGCGCGGGGCCTGAAGCCCGTCGTGGAGATCCAGTTCTTCGACTACATCTGGCCGGCGATGCTCCAGCTCCGCGACGAGCTGGCGACGATCCGCTGGCGGTCGGACGGCCTCTTCTCCGCGCCGGTCGTCGTCCGCTGCGCGATCGGCGGGTACCTGACGGGCGGCGGGCCGTACCACTCGCAGTCGGGCGAGGTGGCCTTCACGCACCTTCCCGGCCTGCGCGTCGTCATGCCGTCCTCCGCCCTCGACGCGAACGGCCTCCTCCGGACCGCCATCCGGTGCGACGACCCGGTCCTCTTCCTGGAGCACAAGCACCTCTACCGGCAGACCCACAACAAGGGGACCTATCCCGGCCGGGAGTACATGATCCCGTTCGGCAAGGCGAAGACCGTCCGGGCCGGGACGGCGGCCACCGTGGTGACGTACGGCGCGACCGTCTTCCGGAGCGTCACGGCCGCGAACCGGCTCGCCGACGAGACGGGGCGCGACGTCGAGGTGATCGACCTGAGGTCGCTCGCTCCCTACGACTGGGAGGCGGTCGCGGCCTCGGTGAAGCGGACGAACCGCCTGCTCGTCGTCCACGAGGACTGGCGGACGCACGGCTTCGGGGCCGAGATCGCCGCGCGGGCCGCCGACGAGCTCTTCCCGTACCTCGACGCGCCGGTCCGCCGCGTGGCGGCGAAGGACGTCTTCTGCGCCTATGCCCCGCGCCTCGAGGACGCCACCCTGCCGCAGGCGGGGGACATCCACGACGCGCTCGCGGCGCTCGTCGCGTACTAGGCTCCGCTTCGTGACCCGCAAGGCCGCCGGGACCGTCCTCCTCGCCCTCCTCGGACTCCTCGCCGCCCTCCTCGGAGCCTTCGCGGCCGAACCGCTCGGCGCCGTCCGCCTCCTCGGGGAGGCGTCGCTCCGCGCCGACGGCGCGCACGCCGAGTTCTTCGGCGCGCCGGACGGCACGACGCTCCGCGCCCTCGTGGCCGGCCCCCTTTCCGCGGAGCGCCCCGTCGTCCTCCTTCACGGCCTCGGCGCCGACGCGACGTACTGGGCGCCGGCGGTTCACGCGCTCCGGCGGGCCGGACGGACGGCGGTCGTCCTCGACGCGCCCGGCTCGGGGAGGAGCGACACCCCCGCCGCTCGCGACGGGCTCTCGCTGCCGGCGCGCGTGGCCGCCGTGGAAGCCCTCGGGGCGGCCCTTCGCCTCGTCCGAATCGACCTGGTCGGGCACTCGTCTACCCTCGCCACGGCCGGCCTCTTCGCCCTCGCGCATCCGGGGTGGGTCGGCGCGCTCGTCCTC
>DAOMFB010000235.1:0-5146 GCA_035429585.1 Thermoanaerobaculia bacterium | reverse complement strand
CCGCTCGCGCGGCCCGCCCGTTCGCCGGCGCCGAAGGCTGCGTGGGCCAGGGGGTCCCGTGACCGAGAAGAAGCCCGGCTTCGACACCCTCTGCATCCACGCGGGGCAGGAGCCCGAGCCCGTCACGGGCGCGGTCGCCGTCCCGATCTTCCAGACGTCCACCTACGTCCAGGAGGCCTTCGGGAAGCCCCGGGGGGGCTACGAGTACGCGCGGACGAAGAACCCCACGCGCCTCGCCCTCGAGCAGCTCCTCGCGGCGCTCGAAGGGGGCGCGGCGGGGCACGCCTTCGCCTCGGGGATGGCCGCCATCACGACGACGATGCTGGCCCTCGTGAAGCGGGGCGACCATGTCGTCGTCAGCCGCGACTGCTACGGCGGCACCTACCGCTTCTTCTCGAAGATCCTCGCCAACTTCGGCGTCCAGTTCGACTACGTCGACACCGCGGACCTCGCGGCCGTCCACGCCGCGGTCCGCCCGGCCACCCGGATGATCTACGCCGAGACCCCCACGAACCCCACGATGGCGATCGCCGACCTCGCCGCCCTCGCGGGTATCGGCCGCGAGGCCACGGCCTCGCTCGGCGAAAAGGTCCGGCTCGTCGTCGACAACACGTTCGCGACGCCGTTCTTCCAGAAGCCGCTCGCCCTCGGGGCCGACGTCGTCGTCCACTCCACGACGAAGTACCTGAACGGCCACTCCGACTCGGTGGGGGGCGCCGTCGTCTGCGCCGACCCGGAGGACGGCCGGAAGATCGGCTTCGCCCAGAACGCGGCCGGCGGCATCCTGTCGCCCTTCGACTCCTTCCTCGTCACGCGCGGCATCAAGACGCTGCCGGTCCGGATGCGCGTCCACGACGCCAGCGGACGCGCCGTGGCGAGCTATCTCGCCCGGCACCCGAAGGTCGTCCGCGTCCTTTACCCGGGCCTGCCGTCCCACCCCGGGCACGAGCTCGC
Source organism: Thermoanaerobaculia bacterium (assembly GCA_035429585.1). Taxonomy (GTDB): domain Bacteria; phylum Acidobacteriota; class Thermoanaerobaculia; order UBA5066; family UBA5066; genus DAOMFB01. The sequence continues at coordinate 4,192 of DAOMFB010000235.1, read as the reverse complement.
CGCGCGGCAGATGACCGGCTTCGGCGGGATGATCTCCTTCGACCTCGGCTCCGAAGGGGCCGCCCGGCGGCTGCTGAACGGGGTGAAGCTCTGCGCCCTCGGCGAGTCGCTGGGCGGCGTCGAGAGCCTCATCTCCCACCCGGCCACCATGACCCACGCCTCGGTCGAGCCGGCCGAGCGCGAGCGCCGCGGCATCACGCCGGGGCTGGTCCGGGTGTCGGTGGGCATCGAGGACGTCGCCGACATCCTCGCCGACCTCGACGCGGCGCTCTCGGCCGTCTAGCTGCGCTTCGGCCGGGCCGCCGGCTTCTTCCGCTTCGCCGGGGGCCGCCGCGAGGTGGACGAATCGACCACCCACCGGGCGAAGAGAGCGTCCGCGTGCGCCACGTCGAGCCCCAGGATCTCCGGCAGCTCGTAGGCGTTCAGCTTCCGGATCGCCTCGCGCACCTTCTCGAAGTTCCCGGGGGCCGTCTTCACGAAGAGCATCCACTCCGTGTCGTCGTTCACCTTCCCCTTGAAGAAGAAGACCGACCGGATGCGGGGAACGATGTTCACGCAGGCGGCCAGGTGCCGGCCGACGAGGTCGTGCGCGATGGTGAGCGCCTGCTCCTCGGTCCCCACCGTCGTCACGACGACCAGGACCTGCGGCCCGGCCGCGCCCGGCTTCCGGAGGGTGTGCTTCACGGCGCAAAACGGTACGGCGGGGCGCGCGGGGCGTCAAGGAGCGGGGGAGGGTAAAATGGAGGCGATCGGGGGCGCACCGGTTTCGACGGGGCATCCTGCGATCGAGGAGCACGCCGAGCAGGCCGTTTGTCTCGTAAAAACGACGGCAAAATTTAGCTGCCAACAACAGCGAACTCGCTCTCGCGGCCTAATTAGAGCCGTGACGGAAGCCGGGGGGCTCGCCCGAGGCGCTCCGGTTTCCGACGCGAAAGTCGGGCTGGGAGAGGTCCCGCCACCTGAAGGGCCGATCCGAGATGTCCAGGTTCGCTGCCGCGCCCGGTCGCCCGGACCTGACGACGCGGTGGCTAAAAAAATAAGTCCGGGCTGAGCGTGGAGAATCTCGACGCACGGGTACTTCGGACGGGGGTTCGACTCCCCCCGCCTCCACCATCTTTTTCTTCCGCCGTCCCCGCGCCGTCCACCTCCTCGCCGCCGCACGCAGGTCGGACGCCTCCGGGTACCGGACAGAGACTCAGTCTGTATACTGCCCCCCGCAGATCCGGTCTCGCCGCCGACACCCCGAGGAGGTTCCTTTGACCGACGTGCGCTCGAGCCTTCTTCCGTCTTCGCCGCCCGCCGTCTCTCTCCCGCAGAAGGACGACGAGAAGCGGCGCCGGCACCGGGCCTACGAGCTGTCGCTCGCGCGGACCCGCTACAACTACACGACGAGCTACCTGTACCCCGCGCCGCTCGCGGCGCAGGTGCCCGACGCCGACAAGTTCTCGCTCGCGTACCAGGCGAAGGTCGCGCCCGTCCTCCTCGAGGTGGCCGAGAACATGAAGGCCGTCCTCGTGGCGCGGTTCGAGGCGCAGCTGCGCGCCGACCTGCCGGCGATGCCGATGCCGTGGATGGTCGCGCTGCAGAAGGCGATCGACGCGGCGAAGGAGCAGTTCTCCGGCCTCAACCCGCTGAACGTCCCCGGCGACCTCGCGGCGATCGTCCGGATCTTCGAGGCGCTGCACGACGCCCCGCCGGAAGTGGCCGATTCGTACCAGAAGCTCGCCCGGATCCCGGGAGTGGTGGAGGGGCTGGGGAAGGCGATCGCGAAGTCGCTCGACGACATGAAGGACGTGGGGATCACGTCGTTCCTGAGGGACACGCTGTACGAGACCCTGAGGACACCGGCGTCGGGTGACGCGTACCTCCACGCGAAGGACCTCGCGGAGTTCAAGACGCTGTATCCGGGCTTCCCGGAACCGCCGGCCGTCATGAACCTCGCGCCCCGGCCGTGGATGCGCCTCGCGCCCGGCCAGGAGGTGTGGGAGAGCGACTGGTACTTCGGCTGGCTGCAGATCGCCGGCTTCAACACCTCGAACCTCAAGGGTGTCTTTCCGGCGGGCGCGGCGCCCGAGATGGCGCTCGACCTCGGCGCGCTGATCGCGAAGATGCCCGCGACCGACGCGATGCTGCGGGCCGCGTCGGGGGACTCGTCCGTCACGCTCGCGCGGGCGGCGGAGCTCGGCCGCCTCTATGCGCTCGACCTCACGATGCTCGAGGGCGTGCCGACGAGCAAGCTCCACGGCGACCAGCGCTACCTCACGGCGCCGATCGCGCTTTTCTACTGGAACCCCGAGCCGGGGGCGGGCTACCCCGAGGGCCGCGGGAGCCTCCAGCCCGTCGCGATCCAGCTCGGACAGAAGCACGACCCCGCGACGTGCCCGATCTTCCTGCCCGGCGGAGACGCCGCGGCCTGGAAGCTCGCGAAGTTCTACGTGCTGAACGGCCTCGCGGTGCAGCACGAGACGGTCGCGCACCTCGGCGCCTGCCACCTCACCGTCGAGACGTTCGTCGTCGCCACGAACCGCCAGCTCTCGTTCGAGCACCCGATCCTGGCGCTCCTGGCGCCGCACTTCCGGTTCACCCTCGACATCAACGAAGGCGCCAAGCACAGCCTCATCATTCCCCACGGCGTCGTCGCCTCGGTGCTGTCGCCGAGCATCGCCGGGAGCCTCGGGATGGTGCGGGACGCGCGCCTCGCGTGGCGCTTCGACCAGAACCTGCCGCACCGCCTCTTCGCGCTGCGCGGCGTGGACCGCGACCGGCTGCCCGAGTTCCCGTTCCGCGACGACACGCTGCTCCTGTGGGACGCGATCCGCGGCTACGTCCGCGCGTACCTCGCGTGCTACTACGCGGGGAACGACGACGTCGCCGCCGACACGGAAGTGCAGGCGTGGGTGCAGGAGGTCACGAGCCCCGCGGCGGCCGGGTTCCGCGGGCTGGGCGGCCTCAAGTGGACCGGTGGCGCCGAAGGGCAGGGGACGCCGCGGCTCGACAGCCTCGACGCCCTCGTCGACATGGTGTCGCTCCTCGTCTACACGGCCGGGCCGCAGCACGCGAACGTGAACTACGCGCAGTACCCGATGATGTCGTACCTGCCGAGCGTCTCGGGGTCGCTCTACGCGCCCCCGCCCCGGGACGCGGCGTCCGCCGCGGCGCCCGGCGCGTACCTGGCCGCGCTGCCGCCCGTCGACGTGGCGCTCTACCAGCTGTCGTTCGGCTATCTCCTGAGCAGCGTCCAGTACGACACGTTCGGAACGTACTCCGACAATCCGCGGCGCCCCTACTTCGCGGACCCGAAGGCCGAGGCGGTCAACGTCGACTTCCGGCTGGCCCTGGCCGCGATCGAGGCGCAGATCCGGACGCGCAACCGGACGCGCCCGCTTCCCTACGAGAGCCAGCTGCCGTCGATGATCCCCAACAGCATCTCGATCTGACGGGCCCGACGGGCGGCGTCAGGCGTCGAGGACCCGCGCGTAGCGGAGGCGCACGTCGGCCACCTTCGCGTCGGCGCCCCACGCGCGGTACCGCTCCATCGCCGCGACGACGTGCGTGCGCGCGGCCCGGCCGTCCCCGCGCTCGACGAGCATCTCCGCCGCGAGCTCGTGGGCGAGCCCGGCGTCCGGGAAGAAGCCGTGGTCGATCGCCGCGGCGATCGCCTTCTCGTACGTCCTCAGCGACCGCCCGGGGCGGCCCGTCGTGCGCAGCCACTCGGCGTCCACGAGGAGGGCGCGGTGCTCGAAGTTCCAGGGACAGAGGCGCGCCCACCGCCGGATGCGGCGGCGGGCGAGGGCGACGCGGGCGAGGCCGGCGAGCCGCGCGAGCGCCCCGCCGCGGCGCGCCTCGAGCATCCAGCCGAGGCAGGCGAACCAGTGGGCGGCGGAGAGGTAGAACGTGGCGGGGAGGCCGATCTCGCCCGCGGTCAGGAGCTCGCGGCCGAGGCTCGGGCCGCCGCTCCTCCGGAAGAAGCAGAGGACGCGCGCGCGGTCGAGGAGGCGGAAGGCGTTCTGCGTGTTGCTGAGCTCGGCGCGGGCGTCCGTCCCCTCCGGGCCCTCGGACGGAACCGGCCCCAGGCCCATCAACGCGTCGACGGCCTCGATCGTCGGCCGGTGCATCACCTCGGTGCCGATATGCCCCGCGGCCTTGATCGTCTCAAACGCCTCGAGGGCCGGGGCCCGCACCCCGGCGCGGG
>DAOMFB010000234.1:0-5167 GCA_035429585.1 Thermoanaerobaculia bacterium | reverse complement strand
CGAGGCCCAGCTCCGCGGCGAGCGACGCCCGGTCCGACGCGTCCTCCGTCGTCCCGGCCGGCCGCGTCTCGACCTCGGCGGCCGCGGCCCCGCGGGACGCCGACCCGAGCGCGACGGCGAAGACCAGGGCCGGGACGGCGCGCCGGATCATCCGGTTCAGCTCACCCGCTCGAGATACGAGTCGTCCCGGGTGTCGATCTTGATGACCGTCCCGGCCTCGACGAACTGGGGCACCTGGACCTGCAGGCCCGTCTCCAGCTTCGCCGGCTTGTACGAAGCGGACGCCGTGGCGCCCTTCATCCCCGGCTCCGTCTCGACGATCCTGAGGTTCACGGTCGTCGGGAGCTCCACGGAGACCGGGTTCCCCTCGTAGAAGTCGACCGTGATGACCGTCTCGGGCAGGAGGTACTTCATCGCCTCGCCGACCACGTCGTCGGAGAGGGAGACCTGGTCGTACGTCTCCTGGTTCATGAAGTGGTGCCCCGACCCGTCCGAGTAGAGGTACTGCATCTCGTGGGTGTCGAGGGACGCCTTCTCGATCCGGTCCTCCGAGCGGAACCGGTGCTCGTTCATGGAGCCGGAGCGGAGGTTCCGGAGCTTGGCCTGGACGAAGCCGCGCAGGTTTCCCGGGGTCTTGTGGACGACGCTGTGCGCCCGGTGCAGCTCACCGTTGTGGATGACGATCATTCCGGGGCGGAGTTCGGTGGCGGAGATCATTCCTGTTCACCCTGTTTCGAGCGCCGCGGCGGGGCGCCGGCCGGGGCCGGACGCACGGTTCCCGTCTCACGTGCGCAAGCGTCCGAAGCCTAACCGACCGCTTACAAGAAAGGCAAGCGGGGCCCCTAAGGAGCCCCGCTGCCAATCACTTGGGTCTGACCGGAAGAGTTTAGCGAAGGGCCGGGACGAAGTGCCCGCGCCGGTTCTGCTGCCAGCACGCCTCCTTGGCGTCCTTCTCCTTGGGCTGCTCCGTGCAGAACGGACGCTCCTTGCCGTAGGAGATCGTCTTGATCTGCGCCGGGTCCACCCCGAGGGCGACCAGGGCGTCGCGCACCGCGCCCGAGCGCCGCTCGCCGAGAGCCAGGTTGTACTCGCGGGTCCCGCGCTCGTCACAGTGTCCCTCGACGGTGATGCCGACCGTGGTGTGCTCGCGGAGCCACTTGGCGGCCTCGTCCACCCGGTCCTTCTGGTCGGCCCGGATGTCGGACTTGTCGAAGTCGAAGAAGACGTCCTTCAGGTACTTCCCGGCTTCCGCCACGAGGTCCACCGGAGGCGCGGGCGCCGGCGGGGGCGCCACGACGGCCGGCGGCGGCGGGGGCGGCGGCGGCGGCAGGCACTTGAACTTGGCCGCGCACTTCGCCAGCACGTTCCCCTTGGCGTCCTTGGCCACGGCCGTGACCGTGTGCTCGCCCGGGGAGAGGTTCTTCAGGGTGGTGGCCGGGTTCCCCTCGGTGCCCGGGATGGTGATCGGCGCGCCGCCGTCCACGGAGACCTCGTACACCTTCGGGGCGAAGGTGCAGAAGGTGGCCGAGAGCGCCGTGAGCTGGACGGGGACGTTCTCCTCGTAGCACTTGAACGTCGCGCCGTCCTTCGGCGAGACGATGGCGAAGCCGGTGGAGCAGTCCTTCATGGTGGAGCACGCCGAGAGAGAAAGCGCGAGAGCTCCCACCACGAGGAGTGCGAGGGCGCCCGCCCGGGGTCGTTTCGAAGCCATTGTCATTTTCCTCCTGTGTCCGCTCCCCTCAGTTTACCCGGTCCGGTTCGTTCCGGGGTACCTCGGGGACGTCCGGGGCGGGCTCGCCGCCGGGGCTGACCCTGGCCGAGCGCCGCGGGCTCGTGTCGGGGAAGAAGAACTGGAGATTCTGGAGCCAGGTGTCGGGGCCGAAGACGGCGGCCGCCCAGGAGAGCGTCTCGTCGGGCGTGGGCGAAAGGCCGCTCGTCGGCGGAATGGGGTAGCCCCCCGACGACGTGTCCCCGTTGAAGAGGTACCGGTACATGTCGGGCTCGGGGAGGCTGTTCCCGAAATTCGCGTTGATGAAAGCGATGAGGTCGGTGGCGAGGACCGCTTCGCCGAGCGAGGAGAGGTGCGCTCCGTCGTACGAGAAGAGCCCTCCGGCGAGGTACGCCGCCGTGGCCGTCAGGCCGCCCCAGCTCCGTCCGTTCGCGACGAAGTCGTCGAACCAGCTCGTCATGTCGAAGACCTTGTAGCCGTAGGCGGCGGCCTTCGTCTTGATGGCGGCGGTGATGTCGATGGACTTCTGGAGGATCGCCGCCTGCTCCGGCGGCGTGAGGACGACGCCCGGCGAGACGGCGCCCGTCGAGGGGTTGACGGAGTAGTTGTCCGGAAGGGGCTTGTTGCAGTTGGCCTGCCGGGGATCGGTCGGCGAGAGGATGGCGCACGGGATGCCGTATCCGGCCTGCAGGTACTGCGCGGCGACGAGAGTCAGCATCGAGCCGGGCGGGACCGGGCAGACGGGGACGCTCGTCGGGCAGCCGACGTTCGAGAGGGCGAAGATCGGCTGGCCGTTCGCCGGGTTCGTCCCGAGGATCGGAGAGACCGTCGTGGCGAAGGGGATCTTCAGCCCGTTCGCGAGGGTCATGGCGACGCCCTTGGCCGTCCCGCCCTGCGCCGCCTTCAGCGTGCTGAAGATCGTGTCGAGGTCGGCGTTGATGGAGGCCATGTTGGTCAGGGTGCAGCCGGGCACCGCGGGATTCGGGCACTCGATGGTCGTCGCGCTCGTGATGGCGCTGAAGATGTCGTTCGCGCCGATCCAGACCATCACGAACGAGGGCTTCAGGGCGGCCGCCTGCTGGAGGGCCGTTCCCTGGCCGCGGAGGGTCAGGTAGGCGATGCCGCCGGCGGCGGTCGTCGGGTTCGTGGCGACGACGTCGTGGGTGTTGAAGCCCGAGACGGCGAGGTTGTTGTACGGGCGGGCGAGCGTGGCGTTGAGGGGCACGCCGTCGTTCGGGTAGTAGCCGAAGGTCGGCGTCAGGCTCTTCAGGTACATGCAGGGCCCGAGGCCGTGCGACTTGATGAGCGGCAGCTCGAACGAGCTGACCCCGGCCTGCCGGGCGATGACCGCGGGCCACGCGTCGCGCTGGCCGTACTCGACGACGCAGCCGTCGAGCACGCCCTGCGTCAGGGAGTCGCCGAGCGAGACGAAGGTCGTGAAGTCGGCCGTCTGGGCGGCCGCGGGGAAGGCGAGAAGGAGGACGACGGCGGCCGCGGCGAGAGAGCGGAAAAGGCTCGATGTCTTCATGGTCTCTGCTCCTCGCTCAGAACGTGCTCTTGATGCTGATGCCCGGGAGGATCGCGAAGGTCTTGTACGTGCCGTTGAAGTTGGCCTCGTTCGTCTTCGTCGTCCGCTCGTGGAACCAGAGGAACAGGCTCGAGACGTCGATGCGGAACATCTTGGAGAGCTGGAAGCCGGCGCCGATCGTCACGCCGGTCCGGTTGGCGTCCGGAAGGAGCGGGCCGGTGTCGGCGTCGGGCTGCGGCGTGTTGTCGTAGATGAAGCCGCCGCCGAGCCAGAGGTCCTTCGACGCCTGCCAGCCGAGGCCGGCCCGGAAGGTCCAGGTGTTCTCGAAGCCGTGCTCGATGTGCTTCGTCGGGAGCCCCTGGATGGTGATGGTCGTCTCGTCGAAGACGTGCCAGTAGGTGTAGTTCGCGTCGGCGTTGACCGTCAGGGTCGGCGTCAGGTCGTACGAGACGCCGAACATGAGGATCGCCGGCATCTGGAGCGTCAGGCTCCCGGGCAGCGGCTTGTTCATCGGGTACTTGGCGGCGACGGCGGCGTCGAACTGCGGATATCCGGTTCCGATCTGGTAGAGCGTCGCGGTCCCGGAGAGGTCCGCGTCGACGTGCCCGTGGTAGGAGACGCCGAGACGGAGCCGGTCGCACGGCTTGATCAGGAGGCCCGCGTTCCAGGTCCAGTCCACCGGCGTCCCTTCGCTCACCATCGACAGGTGGCCGACGTCCGTGAACCGGTTCGTGAACGGGTTCAGGGCCCCGGCGTTCTGCGAGAGCTTGGCGTCGGTGAGCCGCATCTCGGGGCCGGCGCCGATGGCGATCCAGTCGGCCAGCTTCGCGGAGATCTGGGCCGAGATGGCGACCTGCCGGATGTCGACCCGCTGCGAGATGAACCGGCCGGAGAAGCTGTCCGGGTTCTGCCAGGGGACCCCGAGGCCGGCCGGCGTCCAGAAGCCGACGGCGAGGTTGATGCTTCCCGGCTTGAGCGGAAGGACCCCGTAGCCGTTACCGATCCAGTAGGCCGACTGCTTCATCGAGGCCGTGCTCGTCGGGCCGGGATACGGGTTCCCGCCGGTGAAGTCCGCCGTCGGGCGCACGATGACGAACGCGCCGCCGTAGAGCGTGAACTTCTCGTTGAACGCGTTCCCCGCCGGGTTGAAGAACATGGCCGACGGGTCGTCCGCCTGGGCCACGAAGGCGCCGCCGAGCGCATTGGCACGGGCCCCCTGTTCGTAGAGAGCGAAGCCGGCCGCGTCACCCCGCGGCGCGGCGGCGACCGCCACGACGAGGAGCGCCCCGGCCAAGAGGCGCACACACTTCATTTTCAGCACCGAATCCTCCTTGTTCCGCAGCGTATGTAGAGACAACTGCACAAACTCTTGAAAAGGCGTCGTTATTCTTTGCGGCCCCCTGTCCGGAGTCAAGGCGATTCCGAGGAATCCCGCGTTTCCGCGGCGAGGAAGCCGACCGCCACGGCGCCCGGCCCGGCGTGGGCGGCGAGGACCGGGGCCACCTCCGTGACGAAGTGCTCCGCCCCGGGGTGCTTCGAGAGCAGCTCCGCCGCCACCTCGTCCGCCAGCTCCGCCGCTCCGAAGTGCGCCACGCCGAACGTCGGGGCCGGGTCGCCCCGCGTCTGCGAGAGGGCGAGGTCGACGACCTTCCGGACGGCGCGGGCGAAGCCGCGGGCCGCGCCCCCCTTCGCCGCGCGTCCGTCCGGACCGACCGTGAGGATCGGGCAGATGCCGATGGCCGGGGCGACGAGCCCGGGCAGGTGCCCGATCCGGCCCCCCCGGATCAGGAAGTCGAGCGTCGGGACGGCGGCGAAGATCCGGGCCCTCCCGGCCGCCCGGCGGGCCACCTCGCAGACCTCGTCGCGGCTCTTTCCCTCCCCCGCCGCCCCGGCCGCCTCCCCGACGATGA
>DAOMFB010000233.1:0-5174 GCA_035429585.1 Thermoanaerobaculia bacterium | reverse complement strand
CGTCGTCGTCCGGTTTGAGGGGCTGACTGTCTCGCTCGGCCGGCGCCGTGTCCTCGACGGGGCCGCGTTCGAGGTGCCGGCCGGCCTCCGGACCGCGCTCGTGGGGCCGAACGGGGGAGGGAAGACGACGCTCGTCCGCGTCCTCCTCGGCCTCCTCCCGCCGGAGGCGGGCCGGGTCTCCTTCGTGGACCGGGCCGGCGCCGCGACGGGGCGCCCGCGGATCGGCTACCTCTCCCAGCGGTCCACCCTCTCGCCGCAGGCGCCGGTCACGGCCCTCGATCTCGTCGGGCTCTCGCTCGACCCGCGGCCGGGCTTCTCGCGGCGCCCCTCCTCGGCGCGGGACGCGCGGGAGGCCCTCTCGCGGGCGGGGCTCGACGACGCCCTCTGGACGCGCTCCGTCGGGAAGCTCTCCGGCGGCCAGCGCCAGCGCGTCCTCCTCGCGCGGGCGCTCGCCGGGGCGCCGGCCCTGCTCGTCCTCGACGAGCCCGACACCGCGCTCGACGCGGCCGGCCTCATGACGCTCCGCCGCGTCATCGCGGAGGAGCTGGAGGCCGGGACGACGATCCTCTTCGTCTCGCACGACACGGACTCGATGGGGGGGGCGGACGTCGTCTTCCGCGTGGACGGCCGCGTGACGGAAGAGCCGTCGGAGGGGGCGCGGTGAACGAGTTCCTCTCCTTCCCCTTCTTCCAGCGGGCCGTCGCGGCCGGGGCGGTGGCGGCCGTTCTCTGCGGGGCCCTCTCGTTCTTCGTCGTCCTCCGGCGGCTCGCGTTCGCGGGCTCGGGCGTGGCGCACGCGGCGTTCGGCGGCGTGGCGATCGCGACGCTCCTCGGGCTTCCGCCGGGGCTCGGGGCCCTCGCGGCGGGGCTCCTCGTGGCGGGGGCGGCGTCGCGCGCCTCGGGGGCCTCCGGGATCTCCGAGGACGCCGCGATCGGCGTCGCCACGGTCGCCGCGATGGCGGCGGGCGTCGTCGCTCTCGGCTTCGTGAAGACGAACGTGGACCTCTTCGGCCTCATGTTCGGCAACATCCTGACGGTGGCGCCGTCGGACCTCGCCCTGCTCGGGGGGGCGGGGGCGGCCGTTCTCGGGGCCCTCGCCTTCTGGTTCCGGCCGCTCCTCCTCGTCTCGGTGGACGAGGACGGGGCCCGGGCGGCCGGCGTGAACGGCGCGGCGATGCGCCTGCTGGCGCTGGTCCTGATCTCCGTGACCGTCGTCGTGGCGCTGAAGGTCGTCGGCATCCTCCTGGTGTCGGCCCTCCTCGTCCTGCCCGGGGCCACGGCGCGGACCCTCTTCGACCGCTGGCCGGGGCTCCTCGCCGGCTCCATCGCGACGGCCCTCGCCATGGTCCTCGGCGGCCTGGCCCTCGCGGTCGCCCTCGACGTGGCACCGGGGGCGGCGATCATCCTCCTCGGCGCGGCGCTCTTCGCCGCGGCGCTCCTCCTGTCGCGGCACCGCGACTGATTCCCGATTAGACTCCGGACGCGCCCCCGGGCGGGGCGCGGGAAGACCCCCGATGAGCGAAAGAAACCTGACGCGCCGGGATCTCGTCGCCGCGGCAGGCGCCGCGGCCGCGGCTCTCGCCGCGCCGGCCATCCTGAAAGGAGCCCCGATGATCGAACTTCCGCCCCTCCCGTACCCCGACAACGCGCTCGACGGCGTCTCGGCCAACACGATCTCGTTCCACTACGGCAAGCACCACAAGGCGTACGTCGACAACACGAACAAGATGATCGCCGGCACGGAGCTGGCCGACGCCTCCCTCGAGGCGATCGTGAAGGCCGCGGCCGGGAAGCCCGACAAAGCCGGCCTCTTCAACAACGCCGCCCAGGTCTGGAACCACACCTTCTACTGGAAGAGCATGCGCCCGAAGGGGGGCGGCGCTCCGTCCGGGAAGCTGAAGGAGATGATCGAGAAGGACTTCGGCGGCCTGGAGGGGTTCAAGAAGGAGTTCGCCGGCGCCGGCACGACCCAGTTCGGCAGCGGCTGGGCCTGGCTCGTCGTCGAGGGCGGGAAGCTGAAGTGCGTCAAGACGCCGAACGCCGAGACGCCGCTCACGACGGCCGCCACGCCCCTCGTCACGATGGACGTCTGGGAGCACGCCTACTACCTCGACTGGCAGAACCGGCGGCCGGACTACATCACCGCGTTCCTGGAGAAGCTGATCAACTGGGAGTTCGCCGCGGAGAACCTCGCCCGCGCGAAGTGAGCCCCGGCGACCCGTGCGAACCGAAGGGCCGGCGCGACGAATCGCACCGGCCCTTCGTCTTTCGGGCGCTCAGTCGGCGTGCCGGGAGAGGGCGCGCGGCACGGAGAAGAGGAGGAGCGACGCCACGAGGACCGGCCCGAACGGCTGGTTCAGGAGGATGGCGGCCGCGAAGGCGACGACGTAGGCCGCCACGGCGAGGCCTTCCGTCCGGAGCAGCGCCCGGCGCCAGCCGGCGGCGCCGGCGAAGGTGGCCCACGGCGGGAGGAAGACGAGCGCGAAGGCGGCCATGACGCCCGCCGACTGCGCGGTGACGGCGACCGCGAAGGCGACGAGGAGGTCGAAGACGAGGTTCAGCCGCCACGCCTTCGCGCCCATGGCCGCGAAGTAGTCCGGGAAGAAGCGCTCGATCAGGAGCCGCCGCGAGAGGCGCGGCAGGAGGAGCGCCACCGCCGCCGCGAGGAGGGCCGCGGCGAGGAGGTGCGCGGGGCCCGTGAAGTAGAGCTGGCCGTCGAGGAGCGCGTGGCTCACCTCTTCTCCCTGCGCGCTGTTGGCCGCGCCGAGGAGCGCCACGGCCCAGCCGAAGAGGAGGAAGAGGACGAAGACGTCGTTCCCCGAGCGGCGGTACCAGCCCTTCACGCCGGCCGCGAGCGAGGCGGCGCCGAGGGCGCCCCCGATCGGCGGGATCCCCACGAGCATCCCGACGACGCCGCCCGCCGCCGTGGCCTGCGCGATGCCGAGGGAGGCGAGCCACTCGTCGCGCAGGCGGACGTACGCGCCGAGGAGCGGCACCGTCGCGGCGAGGAGGAGGCCGTTCAGGAACGGGACGCGGAAGAGCGGGTCGAAGACGAGCTGCCACTTCACGGCGCCAGCTCCACGACGCGGTCCGAGACGTCGTCCACGAAGCCTCTCTCGTGGCTGATCAGGAGGATCGCGCGCTCCGGCTTCCGGGACGCGAGCAGCGACGCGACCGTCCGGATCGTCCCCGGGGCCATGTTGTTCGTCGGCTCGTCGAGGATGACGAGGTCGGCCCGGCTCCCGAGGCAGGCCCAGACCTCCAGGAACTGGAACTGGCCGCCCGAGAGGCGGTCGATCCGGAGGGGGAGGAGGGGCGCGAGCGCGTCGGGCGCCGCCTCCCGGTCGGCCCCCGTGAGGTGGAGCAGCTCCCGCCCGGAGAGAGGGATCCCTTCGGGCCGCGCGGGGAGCTGCCGCTGGAGGGAGACGCGGATCCGCTCCCGCCGGTCGATCCGTCCGGAGAAGACGCGCGAGGCGCCCGTGAGCGCCCCGAGAAGCGTCGACTTGCCGGAGCCGTTGGGGCCGCAGAGGGCCACCACCTCTCCCGGGCGGACCTCGAACGAGACCGGTCCCACGACGGGCGCCGCGTAACCGGCGACGACGTCCCGGAAGGCGAGGTACGGCTCGCTCATCGCCCCTGCGCCACGGAGTCCACCCATCGGTCGATCAGCCTGAAGTATGCCTCCGCGTCGGCCGACGGGCCGGCCTCGATCGGAAGCCGGATCGCCTTCCAGCCGAGCTTCCCGGCCACGAAGTCGGGCCCCTGAGACGGCTGGTAGTCGGTGTAGAGGACGACCCCTTTCGTCCCCGTCAGCCGGGCCACGAGGTCGGAGAGGTGCTGGGCCGTCGGCGGGATGCCGGGAAGGGGCTCGACGTAGCCGAGGACCGGGACGCCGAGCAGGGCGAACAGGTAGTTCGCGTCCTTGTGGTAGAGCACGGCGCCCTTCGTCCCGGCCGCTTGCGCCTTCCACCCGGGGACCCGCCCGGCGACGGCCTTCCCGAACGCCTCCGCGTTCGCGCCGTAGGCGGCGGCGTGCGCCGGGTCGAGCTGGCCGAGCCGCCCTCCGAGGGCCCTCGCGATGGCGGCCATCCGCTCCGGGTCGAGGAAGACGTGCGGGTTCCCCATCGGGTGGACGTCGCCACGGGACCGGTCCGCCTCGGCGCTCTTCTCGATCAGCGGGATCTGGGCGGCCGCCTCGAAGTAGCCCGGCTGGCCGGGGAGGATCCTCGGGTTCGAGGCGCCCGAGAGGCCCGCCGGGAGCCATCCGACCTCCAGCTCGGCGCCGACGGCCACGAGGAGGTCCGCGCCGCGGAGCGCCAGCATCATCGACGGCCGCGCCTGGAGCGTATGCGGGTCGCGGTCCGGGGGGGCGAGGACGGTGACCTTGACGAAGTCCCCGCCCACCGTCCGGGCCAGCATCCCCATGTTCGAGGTCGACGCGACGACCGAGAGGGCGCCGTCCGCGGCGGAGGCCGCGAGGAGGAGGAGCGAAACGAGAACGGTTCTCATCATTCGTCTCCGTTCAGAACTTGTGCGCCCCGTGGACGCCGAGGCTGACCTGGAACTGGAGGAAGAACTGGCTGAACGTCTGGTCGAGCCCGTTCACGGGGATCGAGGCCCGGTTGAACTGGGCGCGCAGGCGCGAGAACTCGGTCGGGTTGAAGGTGAGGGCCGCGCTGAAGCGGCGGGAGGTGCCGAAGCCCGTCCGGGCCGGGCCGTCGGTCAGGCGGTTCAGGACCCCCGCCGCGTCCCACCGGAGGGCCGCCTGGAGGCGGGGGAGGAGGCCGTAGACGGCCTGCACGTACCAGCCGTTCTGCTGGAGCTTCAGCGCCTGCGGGGCGGCGGTTCCGGAGACCGTGTCGAGCCGGATCTCGCGGTAGAGGAACTCGCCCTGCAGCGTGAGGTCCCCCTGCCCGAAGGGGCGCGGGGAGTCGTGCTTGAAGACGGCGTCGAGCCCGCCGAACCACGCCGTCCCCTCGCCCGCGAGGCTCGCGTCCTGCTCCTGGAACATCGTGTCGTACCCGCCGGAGGCGCCGAGCTGGAGGGCGTCGGACCAGCCGATGTCCGGCGAGACCTTCACGAAGCCCGTGAAGAGGCGCGGGCCGGCCCGCGACGAGAGCGCCGGGTTCGCGTCGGGCCCGCGGTAGTTTGCGACGGCCGGGTTGGTCCCCTGGA
>DAOMFB010000232.1:0-5197 GCA_035429585.1 Thermoanaerobaculia bacterium | reverse complement strand
GGTCGAGATCGGGCTCGCCGCGGTGCCGGAGGCGCAGGAACGGATCCTCCAGGCCGGCCGGGCGGCCGCGATCCCGGTCATCGTCGCCACGCAGATGCTGGAGTCGATGGTCGAGAGCCCCGTCCCGACGCGGGCGGAGGTCTCGGACGTGGCCGGCGCCGTCCACGGCGGCGCGGACGCCGTGATGCTGTCGGGCGAGACGGCCGTCGGCCGCTTCCCGGTCGAGACCGTCCGGACCATGGCCGACATCGCCCGGACCGCCGAGCGGAGCGGAGAACGGGCCGTCTCGCCGCGGTCCGCCGTCGCCGGAACGGGCGGGGGCGACGTCGCGTCGGCCGTGGCCCGCGCCGCGGCCGTGGCGGCCGTGGCGTCCCGGGCCACCGCGGTCGTCGTCTACACGGAGTCGGGGCGGACGGCGCGCCTCGTCTCGAAGCTCGGCCTCGGGGTCCCGATCGTCGCCTTCACGCCGGACGAGAGGGTCCGCCGGAAGATGACCCTCCTCTCGGACGTCGTCTCCTTCCGGATCCCGCGGGCGCGCTCGGTGGAGCGGATGCTCGCCGCGGGGCACCGCGTCCTGGCGGGCCCCCCGGTCCTCGCGGGCCGGACCGTCGTCGAGGTCTCCGGCGCCGCCCGCTCGGAAGGAGCGACGAACACCGTGCGGATCCGGAGGATGCCGGAGCGGCGCCGGCCCTGACTCAGCGTCCGGCCGGCGGGGGCGCGATGCCGAGGTCGTCCCCGTCCATCGCCTCGGGATCGAAGGGGACGCCGAGCCAGCGGAGGAGCGTCGGGGCCAGGTCGACCGTCCGCGCGACCGGGCGGCGGCCCGGCGCCACGCCCGGCCCGGCGAAGACGACGGGGACGATCATCTCGCTCCGCGAGAGGCCGCCGTGCCCGGCCGCCTTCCCGGACCGGAAGCCGTAGGTGTCCCGCGGCGAGATGAAGACGTCGGGGGCCCGGGGGGAGTCGAAGAACTCGGGCAGCTGCACGACGAGGTCGGGGTAGTCGGTCCGCGCCGTCGCCTCGAGCCACTCCGGTGCGGTGAAAGGGCCCCCCGTGAGGTACGGCGCGAGCCGGGGGTCGCGCGCGTATCCGAAGGGGTCCTCCCCCTGGCGGACGCGGTACCCGTAGACCGGCTCGTCGTCGTCGCGCTCCTCGCGGACGATCTCGGCGACGCCCCGGGGACCGTAGACGAGGACGTGCCCCGACTCGCTCCCCCGGGTCACGACGAGGGCGACCTCCGGCGTCCGGGAGAGCGCCGTGGCGAACTCCGAGAGCGGGGGGTGCGGGACCGGGCGGGCCGGCGCCGCGGCCGCCTTCGCCGCCGCCGTCTTCGAGGGCTTCCGTCGCGACGCGCCGAAGGCCTGCGGAACCTCGTCCGGAAGCCGGGACGCCGGAAGCCAGATCATCAGGCCCCGGTAGGCGCCGACGGCGATCTGTGCGTCGCCCACGTCGTACTCCGCGGCGCGCTTCCCGCGGGCCGGGACGAGGACGCAGTTTCCCTTCGCGCAGTCGGCGTCGGTCGGGTGCGCGAAGAGGGCCCGGTGGACGAGCTCCTCGGCGTCGACGGCGGTGGCGTAGGCCTGGTTGCCGTGGTCGCCGAGGAGGACGAAGAGGATCTTCTCGAAGGCGCCGCGCCGCCGGAGACGGCGGACGAGGCGGCCGAAGGCGCGGTCGATGCTCTCGAGCGCCGCCCGGAACTCGGGGCTGTCGGGGCCGTCCGCATGGGCCACCTCGTCCGGACCGAGCAGGTGGGCCCAGGCGAGCGACGGGAGGCGGCCGGCGTCGATCGCCCCCATGTAGGCGTCGCCGACGTCGTCCAGCGTCTTGCGGTCGAGGAACTCCCAGTCCCACCGGGCGTACGACGCGGTGAGGGCGATGACGTTCTTGGCGTCCACGGACGCGCCCCGGGCGATCGGCGAGGTCACCGCCACGCTGTCCGCGGGGAGGCGCTCGTAGAGCGTCCGCGCGTCGGGAGCCAGGAAGTCGGACGCCGAGAGGATCCGGAAGATGTTCGTGTGGGACTCCGCGAGGCGGAGCCGCCGGTCGAGCCAGACGTTGGCCGGGATGCCGTGGTGGCCGGGGTAGAGGCCCGTCAGGAGCGCGCCGACGTTCGGGTAGGTCTCGCTCGGCACGGAGGTGACGGCCGTCTCGAAGGAGAGGCCCCGGTCGACGATCTCCCGCTTGAGGTTCGGGAGCGCCCCCGCGGCCACGAGACGCCGGAAGGCCCGGGCCGACAGTCCGTCGAAGAGGAGGACGCAGGCCGAGCGGCCGAGGGGCGTCTCCACGGCGCGCGCGGCCTCCCGCGCCCGCTGGTGAATCGAGCAGGACGCGGCGAGCAGGAGCGCGGCGAGGCCGGCGGCGAAGGTCGCGAGGTGGCGGCGTGGCATGGCGTCCGGAGGTCTCAGGCCCGGGCCCTGAGGCGGGCGAGTTTCGCCGAGAGCGCGTCCGGCGCCAGGGCGTTGAGGACGTCGGCCGCGCCGAAACGCGCCTTCCGGGCCGCGAGGACGCCCCATCTCACGTCGCGGAGCCCCTCGAGGTCGTGGGCGTCCGGGTTGATCGAGGTGAAGACCCCGTGCCGCCGGGCCGTCTCGCCCCAGCGCCAGTCGAGGTCGAGCCGCCAGGGCGAGGCGTTCAGCTCCACGCCGCACCCGCTCTCGCCCGCGGCGGCGAGGACCGCCGCGAGGTCCACGTCGAACCCCTCGCGCGCGAGCAGGAGGCGCCCCGTGGCGTGGCCGAGCATCGTGACGCGGGGGTTCCTCACGGCGCGGACGAGGCGCGCCGTCTGCTCGGCCCGGGAGAGATGGAACGCCGAATGGACCGAGGCGATGACGAAGTCGAAGCCGGCGAGGAAGTCGTCGCCGTAGTCGATCTCCCCGTCGGCGAGGATGTCCGCCTCGGTTCCCCGGAGGATCCGGAGGGAGGGGAACTTCGGCCGGAGCGACTCGATCTCGGCCCACTGCTCCGTCACCCGCGCGACGGGGAGGCCCCGGGCGTAGGCCGCCGCGGGAGAGTGGTCCGTGATCCCGACGTAGGCGTGGCCCAGCTCGACGGTGCGGCGGAAGATCTCCTCGAGCGTCGCCTTCCCGTCGGACCAGGTCGAGTGGACGTGGAAGAGTCCCCGGAGGTCCGCCGCCGCGAGCAGGCCCGGGAGGGTTCCCGCCGCCGCCTCTTCGACCTCGCCGGTCCCTTCCCGGAGCTCCGGGGGGACGAACGCCAGGTGGAGACGCTCGTAGAGGGCCGGCTCCTCGGCGGACGGAGCGCGCAGCGCGCCGGAGACGTCCCGCCCCTCGAGGGCCGCGAGGTGCGCCTCCGAGCCCGTCGCCCGGAGAAGCCGGTTGCCGAAGGTCCCCTTCGGCCCCGCGTCCACGGTCACGGGCGGCGCGCCGGGCTTCTCGGGGACGATGGGGAGCGCCTCGGGCCTCTCGCATGCCACGACGATCACGACCCCGGAGACGGTCTCGCACCCGCGCCGCAGCTCGCCCGCGATCTCCATGCGCGAGAGGCCCGCCGCCCGCGCGCCGGAGAGGAGGAGGGCCTGGACGTCCGCCGCCCGATCCTCGGCGGCGGGGAGCCGCCAGCGTCCCTCGGTCGACCGGACGAAGAGGAGCCCCTCGGCGAGCTTCGCCTGCGTCTTCGCGCCGAAGCCGGGAAGCGTCGCGAGGCGGTTCTCGCGGATGGCGTACTCGAGCTCGCCCAGCGACGTCACCCCCAGCTCCTTCCAGAGGGCGGCGGCCTTCTTCGTCCCGAGCCCCGGGATCCGGAGGAGGGCGGGGAGGGTGGCGGGGATCTCCTTCTCGAGCGAGGCGAGCGCCGGCGACGAGCCGGTCTCGACGAGCGCCGAGATCTCCGTCGCGATCGACGGCCCGATCCCCCTCACGGCGACGAGCTTCCCGTCGCGGACGAGCGCCGCGAGGTCGGGCAGGCCGGCGACCGTGGCGGCCGCGTTCTCGAACGCCCGCACCTTGAAGGGGTTCTCCCCCTTCAGGGCGAGGAGCTCGGCGATCCGCTCGAGGGCGGCGGAGACGGCGTCCCGGTCCACGGCGGTTAGGATAGTCGGATGGGAGCTTTCGGCGGCGCGGACCTTCACTGTCACTCGGTCTTCTCGGACGGCGTCGAGACCCCGGCGGTGCTCGTCGGCCGCGCCGTGCGCGCGGGCCTCTCGGCGCTGGCGCTGTCGGACCACGACGCCGTCCACGGGCTCCCCGACTTCGAGAGGGCGGCGGCCGGCACGGGGCTGGTCCCGGTCCCGGCGGCGGAGCTCTCGACGCGCTGCAACGGCGAGGACGTCCACGTCCTCGCCCTCTTCGTCGATCCGGACGAGCCGGGGTTCGCCGCCCGGCTGGCGCAGATGCGGCGGGAGCGCGACCTGCGGGGCGAGGCGATGGTCGGGAAGCTGGCCGGCCTCGGAATGCCCCTCGACCTCGCCGCGATCCGATCGGTCGTCGGAGAGGGAGCCTTCGGGCGGCCGCACGTGGCGCGCGCGATGGTCGCCGCGGGACACGTCCGCGACGTGGAGGAGGCGTTCCAGAAGTACCTGACGAAGGGGAAGCCGGGGTACGTGCCGAAGCCGAAGTGGACGCTTTCGGAGGCGATCGCCGCGATCCGTACGGCGGGAGGCCTCTCCGTGGTCGCGCACCCGGTCTGGTACGCGGACCCGGAGAAGGTCGTCGCGCAGGGCGTCGAGGCCGGGCTGGACGGGATCGAGGTGGTCCACACGGACCACAACGGCGCCGCCCGCGGGGAGTTCGCCCGGATGGCCGAGCGCTATCGCCTGCTGAGGTCCGCCGGCTCGGACTTCCACGCGCCGAGCGAAGGGGGCAAGGGCGTCGGCGTCTGCCGCCTCGCCGAGGCGGAGTGGCGGATCCTCGTCGCGGCCGCGGTCCGGCGCCGGGCGGAAGCCGGCCGTCCCCCGGTCGACCTCTCGCCCCGCTGACGGAGCGGCTCACCCCTCCTCGAGCGCGCTCTCGATCTCCTGGATCAGGACCTTCGTCGAGAAGGGCTTCGTGACGTAGGAACGCGCGCCGAGCCGGAGCCCCAGGTCGCGCTCGGCGGGAAGCGTCCGCGCGGTCAGCATCACGATCGGGAGTCGCGCCGTGGCCGGGTTCTCCTTCAGGATGCGGCAGAGGTCGAACCCGGAGAGGCCGGGCGTGAGCGAGACGTCGAGGAGGAGGAGGGCCGGCGCCTCCTCGCGGATGAG
>DAOMFB010000231.1:0-5227 GCA_035429585.1 Thermoanaerobaculia bacterium | reverse complement strand
ACCTACGAGCCCGCCGAAGAGACCTCCGAGGCGGCGCCCCGTCCGCGGCCCCGCTTCGCCGCCCCCGACGGGCTGCCGGAGGCCGCGCGGTTCCGGGATCGCGTGCGCCGACCGTCCGGGCGGCCGGACGCGCGGAAGAAGACGGTGGACGTCTTCACCGTGACGTCGCTCCGGGAGGACGTGGAGAGCGCCTCGTGGGAGCGGTTCGAGGCCGACCTCGACGCCCTGCTCGGCCTCCTCCGCGCCGGACGCCCGCACGAGGCCCGGGGCGAGATCGCCCGCCGCGCCGCGGTCACGCAGCAGGCGATCGCGGGGGCCGCCGCGCCGCTCGCGCCGGTCGACATCGAGATCGACAACGCGTCGTCGGACCGGTACACGGTCCTCCACATCGACGCCCCGGACACGAACGGCTTCCTCTACGAGCTGACGAACGCCCTCGCGCAGAACGGCGTCTACATCGCCCGGATGACGGCGGGCTCCGTCGGGAGCCGCGTGCGGGACACGCTCTGGGTGACCGACGCGGCCCGGGCCAAGATCACCTCCCCGGAGCGCCAGCGGGAGCTGCGCGCGACGACGGTCCTCATCAAGCACTTCACGCACCTCCTGCCGCACTCGCCGAACCCCGAGTCGGCCCTCCTCCACTTCGGGGAGCTCGTGGGGCAGCTCTTCTCGCGGCCGAACTGGGCCGCCGAGCTCTCGTCCCTCGAGAGCCCCCGCGTCCTCGACCGGCTCGCCCAGCTGCTCGGGGTCAGCGATTTCCTCTGGTCCGACTTCCTCCGGATGCAGCACGCGAACCTCTTCCCTCTCGTCCAGAACGAGGACGAGGTCGCGCGGCCGAAGACCCGGGACGACCTCGAAGCGGAGCTGGCCGGGGCGCTGGCGGCCGCGGACGACGTGCGGGGCGCCCTGAACGCCTTCAAGGACCGGGAGCTCTTCCGCGTCGACATGCGCTTCATCCTCCGCCGCACGGCCGACATCCCGCAGTTCTCCGCCGAGCTGACCGACCTGGCCGACGTCGTCGTGACGGCCGCCTTCCGGATCGCGCACGAGGAGCTCGCCGCGGACTACGGGACCCTCCGGCTCCCCGGCGGGGCCCCCGCGCCCGACGTCGTCTGCGGCCTCGGGAAGTGCGGGGGGCGGGAGCTCGGCTTCGCCTCGGACATCGAGCTCCTCTTCCTGCACGGCGGGGTGGGGGAGACCGACGGCCGGCACCGGGTCGGCGCCGCCGAGTACTTCGAGAAGCTGGGCCAGGCCTTCGTCGGCCTGATCCGGACGCGGAAGGAAGGGGTCTTCGCGATCGACCTCCGCCTCCGCCCGTACGGAAGCGCCGGGCCGATGGCGGTCTCGATCGACGCGTTCCGGCGCTACTACGCGGCGGACGGCCCGGCGTGGCCCTACGAGCGGCAGGCCCTCATCCGGCTGCGGCCGATCGCCGGGGACGAGGCGCTCGGGCGCCGGGTCGTGGCGCTCCGCGACGAGATCGTCTACGACGGGTCGAAGCCCGACGTCGCCGCGCACCGGGCGATGCGCGAGCGCCAGGTGCGGCAGCTCGTTGCCGGCGGGACGCTGAACCTGAAGTTCAGCCCGGGGGGCCTCGTCGACGTGGAGTACCTCGTCCAGCTCCTCCAGATGACCCACGGCCACGGGGAGCCCGCCCTCCGTCTCGCGAACACGCGCGAGGCGATGGCCGCGCTGGCCGCGGCGGGCATCCTCTCCTCGGCCGACCTCGCCCGCCTCCGCGAGGCCCACACCGTGCTCCGGAGCGTCATCGAAGCGCTCCGGGTCGTGACGGGGAACGCCGCGGACGTGACGCTCCCCCCCTTCGAGAGCGAGGCGTTCTCGTTCCTCGCGCGGCGGCTCGGCTACGGACGGGACCTCGCGCGGCTCCGCGACGACGTTCAGCGGGTGACGGCCTCGGTGCGGGAGATCGGCGCGCGCCTTCTCGGCTGAGAAGAAGAAAGGCCCCTCCGCGCGCGGGCGGAGGGGCCGTGGGGAGGCTCCGGCGCCTGCCGATCAGGCGTCGAAGTAGAGCGCGAACTCGTGCGGGTGGGGGCGGAGCCGCATGGCGGAGACCTCGTTCGCCATCTTGAAGTCGATCCACGTCTCGATGACGTCCTCGGTGAAGACGTCCCCCTTCAGGAGGAAGGCGTGGTCGTTTCGCAGGTTGTCGAGGGCCTCGTCGAGGCTCGCCGGCATCGAGGGGACGTCCTTCAGCTCCTCGGGGGAGAGGGAGTAGATGTCCTTGTCGAGCGGCCCGCCGGGGTTCAGCTTGTTCTGGATGCCGTCGAGGCCGGCCATCAGCATGGCCGCGAAGGCGAGGTAGCCGTTCGCGGTCGGGTCGGGGAAGCGGACCTCGATCCGCTTGGCCTTCGGGCTCGGGCTGTACATCGGGATCCGGATCGCGGCGCTCCGGTTCCGGCTCGAGTAGGCCAGGTTGACCGGGGCCTCGAAGCCGGGGACGAGCCGGCGGTAGCTGTTGGTGGAAGGGTTCGTGAAGGCGGCGAGGGCCCCCGCGTGCTTCAGGATGCCGCCGATGTAGTGCATCGCCATCTCGGAGAGGCCGCCGTAGCCGTCGCCGGCGAAGAGGGGCTTGCCCCCCTTCCAGATGCTCTGGTGGACGTGCATGCCGCTGCCGTTGTCGCCGAAGATCGGCTTCGGCATGAACGTCACGGTCTTGCCGTGGCGGAACGCGACGTTCTTGCAGACGTACTTGAACCACATGAGGCAGTCGCCCATCTTCACGAGGGGGAGGAACCGCATGTCGATCTCGGCCTGGCCGGCCGTCGCCACCTCGTGGTGCTGCCGCTCGATCCGGTAGCCGAGCGACTCCATGACGTTGCACATCTCGGCGCGGATGTCCTGCTGGCTGTCGGTCGGCGGGACGGGGAAGTAGCCCTCCTTGTACCGCGGCTTGTAGCCGAGGTTCGGCTTCTCCTCGCGCCCCGTGTTCCACTGCCCCTCGATCGAGTCGAGGTAGTAGTAGCCGGAGTGCTGGTTCTGGCCGTACCGGATGTCGTCGAATATGAAGAACTCGGGCTCCGGTCCGATGTTCGACGTGTCGCCGATGCCGGTCGAGTTCAGGTAGGCCTCGGCCTTGCGGGCGATGTTCCGCGGGTCGCGGGAGTAGTCCTGTTTCGTGATCGGGTCGACGATGTTGCAGATGAGCGAGAGGGTGACGTCCTTGCAGAACGGGTCGATGACGGCGGTCGCCGGGTCGGGCATGACGAGCATGTCGCTGGCGTGGATCGGCTGCCAGCCCCGGATGGAGGAGCCGTCGAAGCCGAGACCCTCCTCGAAGACGGCCTCCTCGAGCTCGCTGACGGGCACGGAGAAGTGCTGCCAGGTGCCGAGGAAGTCGTTGAACTTGAAGTCGACCGCCGTGGCCTTCTTTTCCTTCATCAGCTTGATCACGTCTTTGGGGGTCATCGTCGTTCGGTCCTCCTGCGTTTCGTTGGGCTAGTCCTATACCGGTTGGCCGCGGAAGTCACCCGGCTTTCGGCGGCGCGGCGCGCAAGGGGTGTGCCGTCCGGGCGCCCCCCGGGGGTCCGGGTGCAAGTCGTTCGAACGGCATGGGATCTCGTTGTCTTCGGGGTCCGGCCGGACGCCGTCACGGCCTACAGAATTGGCCGGGGAAATCGAAACGGCGACATCCTTGTAGGAACCCCTGCGGGGGCCGGAAGGGGCCGGGCCGCCGGCGAGGGTCCCGCGGGCCCGGGAACGCCGGAAGCGGCGGCGCGGCTCGGGGCGGCCGGACCGGGCGAGGGCGACGCCTTCCGACAGAAATGTCGTCACACGCGGGAATTGAGACAGAGTTGTCGCCCTCCGGGTCTCCCCGCGTCAGAAGAGGTAGATCGCGTTGACGTTCACGGTGGGCTGCGTCTTCGAGGTGGCGCCTCCCTTCTTCTCGAACGAGGCGACGTTCGACCAGTCGACCCGGAAGTCGGCCCGGAAGAGGAAGTGGGAGGAGACCCTGAACTCGGGCGTCAGGGTGAGCTCCCTGAGCCGCTGCGCCACGCCGGTCCGCGCGCCGTCCGCGTCGTCGAAGTACTCGGCCCGAAGGCAGACGGCGAAGAGCCCGCTGACGCCGAGCCGCGCGTAGCCGACGACGGAGGCCCAGGTCGCCGTCTGGCCGGGCACGACGGCTCCGCGCTCGTACGCGTAGAGGAGGTCGAGGCCGAAGACGGTCAGGTCCGAGAGCTTCCACTGCCCGACCAGCTCCCAGACGGTCCGGGGATTCGCGTTCACGTCCGGCCGCTCGGGACCCGTCATGAGGTTCGCCGCGACCGAGAGCGCCTTCACGGGGGTCCACGTCACCTGCGCGCCGACGCTCTTCGACGAGTTGTTGTCCTTCACGTCGTCCCAGCCGTTCACCAGCATGACGAGCGCCGCCCACTGGTCGCTGAAGGCGTAGCCCAGCCGGAATCCGGTATGGGCGTACGGGATCGCGTACCCGAAGGTGAACGAGTGGGTGGAGTTGTCGTTCAACGTGTCCCAGCTCTCGATGTACTCGTAGTTGAAGTGGCTGATGAACTTCCCGAAGTCGATCTTGAGGCCGCTCCCGAGCGGGGCGACCCATGTGACGAACGCCTGCTTGAGGTCGAAGTCCTGGCCCTGGAAGAGGCCGTAGGAAGCCGAGACCTGCGGGATGGTGGACCCGGCCTCGGCGTCGACGCGGAAGCCGGCTTCGCCCGGCTTGGCCGCGTTCTTCATGACGGTCAGCTCCGCGACGTCCAGCCGGAAGGTGTTGTCCTGGAAATCGAAGACCCGGTACTGGTTCAGCCCGGAGTCGGGCCGGTTCGTGTTGTACGAGTAGGCGGCCGAAACCATCCCGTGGACGTCGATCTCCTCGTACCACTTCGGAGCCGGCGCCGGAGCGGCCGCCGGAACCGGCGTCGGCGACGGCCCGGGGGCCGGGGCCTGCGCGGCCGCGCGAGACGAGAGGACGGCGAGGAGGGCGAAAGAGACGGGGAGGGCCGGAGAGAAGGTCGCACGGCAGCGCTTCCGGAGGGTCTTGTCCATCTTGCCGCGCGCCGAGCACGGGGCGTGCCGGGCGCACTCGAGGCGCGGCCCGAGGCGCAACGCGCTCCCTGCGCTCGGGTTAACGGCCGACGGCCGCGGTGGTCAGCGGTGGTGTGCCCTCGACAAATCTGTAGAAAACCGAGTCCCCGCCGACAGGAACGTCGTATTGGGCTCCACACCCCCGCGGGACTCAGAGAGCGACCCCGCC
>DAOMFB010000230.1:0-5244 GCA_035429585.1 Thermoanaerobaculia bacterium | reverse complement strand
GCCTGACCGCGGCCGATTTCGAGATTCTCGAGGACGGGAAGCGGAAGGAGATCTCGAATTTCTTCGAGGCGGGCGCCCCCGGGCTTCCGGGCGGCGAGCCCGTCGCCTCTCCCGCTCCGTCGCCGGCGCCGCCACCCCCCGGGCGTCCGCGCACGACGTTCGTCGTCCTCGTCGACAACATCCACCTGCAGCCGGGCGCCCGGAGCGCCACGTTCGCGGCCCTCGACGGCTTCCTCCGGCGCGAGATGGGCCCGGACGTGCAGGCGGCCGTCGCGACGTGCTCCGCGGGAGGGTTCCGGCTCCGGACGCCCGTCACCGCCGACGCGGGGAGCCTCGCCCGGCTCCTCCAGACGATCGCGAACGACGAGTCCGGCGCGGGAACGATCCTCGCGGCCGAGCGGAACCAGGTCCTCGCCGCCGTCGACGCCGCGGCGCAGGTGGAGGACCGGATCGACCGCTCCGGAATGGCGGCGCCGGCGCCCGCTCCGGCTCCCGGCACCGGCGGCTCGCCGCCGCAGCAGACGGCGGCCATGGCGCCGTCCGCGAGCGTCGTCTCCCTGCGGGCCCAGTCGCTGCGGAACGTCTGGCCGCAGGTCCGCACCTACTCGAACGCCCGCGTCCGGGACCTCGAGACGACGCTCACGGCCGTCCGCGTCCTGACCTCGCGGATGTCGGGCCTCGAGGGACGGAAGATCCTCTTCCTGGTCTCGGGGAACCTCCCGTCCGCGCCCGGGCTCGAGGTCCGCTCCTACTACCGGGAGACCGTCGTCTCGCAGCTCTCGGGAGGCGAGCGGTACCTGAACCAGGAGATCCGCCCCGACCCGGAGCCGACCTTCGAGCGGAGCGCCCTCTTCGGCGAGACGGCGGCCGCGGCGGCCGCCGCCGGCTTCTCCGTCTTCGTCTTCGACGGAAAGAGCGCCGCCCTCCAGGGCGGCGGCGGGGACTCCCGGGGCTCGCGGCAGTCGCTCGACTCGGCCGCCTTCCGGAGCAACGACGAGTCCCAGATGCGGGCGCTCGCCGAGTCGACGGGCGGCCTCGCCGCCATCGGCGCCGGCCAGCTCGACGGCCTTCTCGTCGAGATCGCCGAGGACGGCCACCGGTACTACTCCCTCGGCTACTCCAGCGACCCGGTGGACCCGAAGAAGAAGTGGCGCCCCGTCGAGGTCCGGGTGAAGCGGCCGGGCCTGACCGTTCGCTGGCAGCGCTCCGCCGTCCCGCGGAACTACTCCGACCGCCTCACCCTCTCGGCCGTGACGGCCCTTTTCACGCCGAGACGGGACAACCCGCTCCGCGCGAAGCTCCGCGGGACTCCCGGCAAGGACGGGAAGACGACGTTCCTCCTGCTGAAGGCCTCGATCCCGTACGAGACCCTGACGCTCCTCCCCGACGGCGGAAAGCGGCGGGGCGTCCTCCTGCTGAACGCCGCGACCCTGACGGAAGCCGACGCGGTCTCCGACGTGCCGGTCCAGCGCGCGCGGTTCGCCGTCGACGCCGCCCAGCTCGAGTCCGCCCGGGGCGAGGAGATGCTCTGGGAGACGAAGCTCCCGATCCCCGCCAACGCCCGGAGGATCTCCGTCGCCCTGACGGACGAGACCGCCCGCGCGACGTCGTACTTCCAGGCGGACCTCCCCGCGGCGCCCCCGAAGTGACGCGTTCCCCGTTTCGCTAAGATCCGGACGGGGGCACCGCCATGAGTCACGCCAAGAATCTCGCCATCCTCGTGGGGGGCGGACCCGCGCCCGGGATCAACAGCGTCATCGGCTCCGCGACGATCCGCGCCGTCCTCGAGGGCGTCGAGGTCATCGGGATCCGCGACGGCTTCGAGTGGATCATGCAGGGGGACGTCGACCACGTGACCCCCCTGACGATCGACGCCGTCAGCCGGATCCACTTCCGGGGCGGCTCGCACATCGGCATCTCCCGCGCCAACCCGACGAAGGACCCGAAGCACCTCGAGAACACGGTCATCTCGCTCCTCCGGCTCAACGTCTCGCAGCTCATCACGATCGGGGGAGACGACACGGCGTTCTCGGCGATGAAGCTCGAGGAGAAGGCCGACGGCCGGATCCAGGTCGTCCACGTCCCGAAGACGATCGACAACGACCTCGACCTGCCGGCCCACGTCGACACCTTCGGCTTCCAGACCGCCCGGCACCACGGCGTCGAGATCGTCAAGAACCTGATGGTCGACGCCAAGACCACCTCGCGCTGGTACTTCGTCATCGCCATGGGGCGGAAGGCGGGGCACCTGGCCCTCGGCATCGGCAAGGCCGCCGGCTCGACCCTGACCCTCATCCCCGAGGAGTTCCACACGCAGAAGATCCGGTTCAAGGCGATCGTGGACACGCTGGCCGGCGCCATCATCAAGCGGCTCTCCTACGGGCGCCGCGACGGCGTGGCCGTCATCGCGGAGGGGCTGGTCGTCGGCCTCGACCCCGGCGAGCTCGCGGGGATCCAGGACATCGAGAAGGACGCGCACGGAAACGTCCGGATCGCCGAGGTGAACATCGGCGAGATCCTGAAGTCCGCCGTCCAGCAGCGCCTCAAGGAGTTCGGGATCAAGACGACGATCGCGGCCAAGAACATCGGCTACGAGCTGCGCTGCGCCGACCCGGTCCCGTTCGACCTCGAGTACACGCGCGACCTGGGCTACTGCGCGGCGAAGTACCTCCTCTCCGGAGGGAACGCCGTCATGATCTCGATGCAGGCGGGGAACTTCGTCCCCGTCCCCTTCGAGCAGCTCCTCGACCCCGCGACGGGACGGACGAAGGTCCGGATGGTCGACATCCGCTCGACGCGCTACGCGATCGCGCGCCGCTACATGATCCGCCTGCGGCGCGACGACTTCGAGGACCCGCACGAGCTGGCCAAGTTCGCCGCCACGGCGGGGATGAGCCTCGCCGACTTCCGGAGGGAGTTCGAGTACCTCATCGACACCGAGCTGCCGCCGATCGTCCTGAACGCGGGGCTGGCGAACGGCCACGTCAAGGGGCCGCCGGCCGCGTTCGAGTCGCAGTAGGGGTCAGGCGGGGGACGGCGGCCCGGGCCGGTCGAGGAGCGCGGCGACCGGCTCCCAGGACCGCCACCAGGGGCTCTTCGACCGCCGGAACTCCCGGTCCACCATCGCGGTGAACTGGGCGAAGTCGACGAACCGGAGTCGCCCTCCCTCGAACCCCATGAAGGAGGCCGGCGCCTCTCCCTTCGCACAGGCCTCGAGGAGGAAGTCCGCGCAGCGGACCGCGAGCCGCGTCCCGAGGATCCGGTCGAAGGGCGTCGGGTTCCCCCCCTGCTGAAGGTGCCCGAGGATCGCCTGCCGCGCGTCGAAGAGCCCCTTCCCCTCGGCCTCGAAGAGGCGCCGGAGGAACTCCGTCGTGAAGACGGCGTGGGCGTTCTCGTTCCGGATGACGAGGCCCAGCCGCTTGTTCCCGTTCGCGAAACCCTCGGTGAGGTCGCGGACGTCCTTCTCGAGGCGCGCCATCGTGAGGGGGTCCTCGTGGAGGTAGACGCGCTCGGCCCCCGTCGCGAGGCCCGCGGCGGCGGCGAGATACCCGCACCAGGCGCCCATCACCTCGACGACGAACGCCCGGCGCCACGCCACGGCCGACTGCTTGATCTTGTCGACGGCCTCGACGATGGAGTTCAGCGCCGTGTCGGCCCCGAGGGAGAGCTCGGCGCCGGGGAGGTTGTTGTCGATGGCGGCGGGGAGGCAGACGACGGGGACGTTGAGGGCGGGCTGCTCCTCGCGGGCCCGGAGGAGCCTCCAGACCGCCTCGTATCCGGAGAAGCCGCCGATCACGAGGAGCCCCTCCACCCGGTTCGCCGACAGGAAGCGCGCCACGGCGCCCCACTCCGCCCCCTCGGGAACCTTCCGGCTCGTCCCCAGCTCCGCGCCGCCCCGCCCGACCCAGCCGTGGACGCTCGCCCAGGAGAGCGGGTCGGCCGTTCCCGTGAGAATCCCCTCGAAGCCGTTCCTCACGCCGAGCGCCTCGTGGCCGCGGTCGAGGAGGAGCCGGACGAAGGCCCGCGCCGCCGTGTTCATCCCGGGCGCCGGCGCCCCGGCGTTCAGGAGGGCGATTCGGAAGCGGCGCGAGCCCCCGGCCGCCTCGTGCGGCCGGGCGCGGACGAGCGTCTTCAGGGTCTCGACGGTCTCGCGGAAGCCCGGGCTCCGGAGGGAGAGGACACGCTCGTCGTCGCGCCCCTCGAGCGCTTCGGCCACGGCGCGCGCCCGTCCCACGCACTCGGCGAGCGGGCTCTTCCGGACCCGGTTCTCCTTCAGGCCGATCAGCTGCGGGACCGAGTCCGGCCCGAAGGCGAGCGCCTCCTCCACGGCCGCGTGGCCCAGGAGGGTCCCCATGACCCGGTCGAAGGCGCTCGGCGCGCCGCCCCGCTGGACGTGCCCGAGGACGGTCGTCCGCGCCTCGAGGCCCAGCCGCTCCTCCAGGACCGCGCGGACCCGCTCGGCCGTGATCGGGCGGCCGCTCCGGTCCACGGCCCCCTCGGCGACGAGGACCGTCGAGTGGCGCCGCCCCGCGTCGCGCCCTTCCCGGATCCGGGCGCACATCCGCTCCTCCCACCCGTCCTCGGGGGGCGCCTCCGGGATCAGGACCCAGCTCGCGCCGGACGCCAGCGCGCTCATCAGGGCGAGATACCCGCAGCGGCGCCCCATCACCTCGACGACGAAGGCGCGCTGGTGGCTCGCGGCCGTGCTCGTGAGGGCGTCGACGGCCTCCGTGATCCGGTGCAGCGCCGTGTCCGTGCCGAGGGTCATGTCGGTCCCCGGCATGTCGTTGTCGATGGAGCCGGTCACGCCGACGAGCGCCAGGAACGGGTGCCGCGCGGCGGCGTCCGGCGCCACCTCGCCCCGCGAGACCAGCTCCGCGAGGAGGCCGGGCCACTCCTGCCGGAGCGTGTCGGCCCCCGTGAGCGTCCCGTCGCCGCCGACGCAGATCAGGGCGTCGATCCGCTTCTCGAGGAGGTTGCGGGCGGCGAGCCTCCGGCCGTCCCGCTCGCGGAAGGCGGTGCAGCGCGCCGTGCCGATGACCGTCCCGCCGATGTGGAGGATCCCGCCGACGGAGGACCAGCTCATCGGGTGGATCCGGTCCCCGCCGTCCACGAGCCCCTGGAAGCCGTCGGCGACGGCGAAGGGGACGGCGCCCTTCGAGAGGGCCGTCCGCACGGCCGCACGGACGACCGCGTTCATCCCCGGCGCGTCCCCGCCGCTCGTCAGCACCCCGATCCGCTTCA
>DAOMFB010000229.1:0-5262 GCA_035429585.1 Thermoanaerobaculia bacterium | reverse complement strand
TGCTCGACGTAGACGTCGCAGGGGGGAACGGGGCTGGGCCTCACGATCGCGAGGGATATCATCCGGGCGCACGGCGGCACGCTCGAGGTCGCGCCGCGCCCGGCGGGGGGCGCGCGCTTCACGGTCGCGCTCCCGCCGTCGCCCTGACGCGATGACCATCCTCATCCTCGACGACGAGCCCGTCATCCGCGACGTCCTCCGGACCGTGCTGGGGAAGGCCGGCTTCGACACCCTGGAGGCCGCGACCGCCGCCGAGGGGCTCGAGCGGCTCTCGCGCGATCCCGTCGACCTCCTGCTGCTCGACCTGATGCTCCCGGACCGGCCGGGGCTCGAAGTCCTCGCCGAGGCGCGCCAGCGCTGGCCCGAGCTGCCCGTCGTCGTGATCACCGCCTACGCCTCCGTGGAGAGCGCGATCGCCGCCATGCGGCAGGGCGCCTACCACTACCTTCCGAAGCCCTTCCGCAACGACGAGGTCGTCCACGTCGCCCGGCAGGCGCTGGAGAAGCGCCGCCTCCTGGCCGAGAACCGCGAGCTCAAGGCGCGGCTCGAGGGGGCTCGCGGCGGCCTCGGCGACCTCGTCGGCCGCTCGGCCCCGATGGAGCGGGTCTTCGAGACGGTCCGGCAGGCCGCCAACGCGCGGTCGACGATCCTGGTCGTCGGCGAGAGCGGCACCGGCAAGGAGCTCGTGGCGCGGGCCCTCCACCGCCTCTCGCCGCGCGCGGCGGGCCCCTTCGTGACCGTCAACTCCGGCTCCCTCCCGCCCGACCTCCTCGAGTCGAACCTGTTCGGCCACGTCCGCGGCTCCTTCACGGGCGCCGTGGCGGACAAGAAGGGGCTCTTCAAGGTCGCCGACGGCGGGACGATCTTCTTCGACGAGATCGGCACGATCCCGGTCGAGACGCAGTCGAAGCTCCTTCGGGTCCTGCAGGAGCGCGAGTTCCTGCCCGTCGGAGCCGTCGAGCCGGTCCGCGCCGACACGCGGGTCGTCGCCGCGACGAACGCCGACCTGAACCGGCTCGTCGCCGACGGACGCTTCCGAGAGGACCTCTACTACCGCCTCTGCGTCATCACGATCCACCTCCCGCCGCTCCGCGAGCGGAAGGAGGACGTCCCGCTCCTCGTGGAGGCGCTCGTGGCCCGGGCGGCCGCGGAGAACGGACGGCCCGTGCCGCCCGTGACGCCCGCGGCGATGAAGGCGCTCCTCGACTACGACTGGCCCGGAAACGTCCGGGAGCTCGAGAACGTGCTCGAGCGGGCGCTCGTCCTGGGCCCCGGCGTCATCGACGTCGAGCAGCTTCCCGACGCCGTGCGCCAGGCGGTGCCCCGGCCGTCCACCCTCCCGCCCGACGGGCTCTCCTTCCAGGACGCCGTGGAGGCCTACCGCCGCTCCCTGCTCACCGCGGCGCTCCAGCGCGCCGGCGGCGTCCAGAAGCGGGCGGCGGAGCTCCTGCGCCTCAAGCCGACGACGCTGAACGAGATGCTCAAGCGGCACGGCCTCCTTCCGAAGGACCGGCCGGAGGGGGGCGGGCCGCCCCGCTGACGCGGCCTAGTCGTCGCGCCGGACGAGGACGAACGTCCGGTCGTCGCCGTACGGCACGCCCTTCACGAACGCCGCGAGGGCCGCGAGGAGGTCCACCTCGATCTGGCTCACCGGCTTGGACCGCGAGGCCGTCGCCACCTCGAGGAGCCGCTCGATCCCGAACTCCACGTCCTCGGGGTTCGCCGCCTCGGTGATCCCGTCCGTGTAGAGGACGAGGAGGTCTCCGGGCGCGAGCGTCAGCGACCCGGAGCCGTACGTCTTCCCGGGGAAGAGCCCCAGCGGCGGGCCGTGGGCCTTCAGCTGCTCGCTGGTCCCGTCCGCCCGGACGTAGAGCCCCGCGTTGTGCCCGGCGTTCGTCCAGACGGCCGCGCCGCTCGCCGGGTCGTAGAGGACCGTGATCATCGTGATGAACTTCTCGGGGCTCGTCCGGCGGAAGACGAGGTCGTTCAGGCGGGAGCAGAGGCGGTCGGGCGGGAAGTTCTCGCCCGCCCAGGCCTGGTACGCGGCCTGGACCGACGCCGCCAGGATCGACGCGCCCATCCCCTTCCCGCAGACGTCCGCCACGACGACGTCGACCGTGCCGTCGGGGCGCTCGTAGAAGTCGTAGTAGTCGCCCGAGACGCGACGCGACGGGACCGTCCGCCCGAGGATCGACGTGCCCGGGAGCTCGGGCTCCCGCTCGGGCAGGAGCCGGCGCTGAATGTCCCAGGCGACCGACATCTCCCGCTCGAAGCGCTCCTTCGCGATGGCGCTCTCCCGGAGCCGGAGGTTCTGGATCTTGACGGCCGAGGTGTTCGCGAGCGAGGTGAGGAGGCGGAGGTCCTCCTCCGTGAAGCTCTTCCGTCCCAGCCGCACCTCGAG
Organism: Thermoanaerobaculia bacterium; assembly: GCA_035429585.1. Taxonomy (GTDB): domain Bacteria; phylum Acidobacteriota; class Thermoanaerobaculia; order UBA5066; family UBA5066; genus DAOMFB01. The sequence goes on along the minus strand of DAOMFB010000229.1, from coordinate 2,861 downwards.
GTAGACGAGCCCGATGACCTGGTCGTCCACGAACAGGGGCGCCGCCATGCACGAGGTGACGCCCTGGATCCGGATCGACTCCGCGGCCGCGAGCTGGCCGTCCGTCGCCGTGTCGATGACGAGGACGCCGTTCTTCCGGTCGACGACGGTCTGGACGAGCGTCTTCGAAAGCCGGATGTCCGAGGGGTCCACCCCCTCGGCGAACTTCACCTGCTCCGGCTTCAGCTCCCCCTTCTCGTCGGCCAGCATCAGGAGGCCGCGGTCCGGCTGGAGGTAGGTGAAGACCTTGTCGAGAACGAGCTCGAGGAGCCGCGGCAGCGGGATGTCCGACAGCAGCTCCACGGAGACCTCGTTGAGGATCCGGAGAGAGGCGTTGAGCCGCGACAGCTCCTCGGCCCCGAGGCGCGAGCCGCTCTCCTCGCGGTGGGGCCGGACGAGGTCCTTCGACGACTGGAGGAAGGTCGTGCGGCGGAGGCTGTCGTCCTCCTTCGCGTCGATCACGACGCGGGTCGTCGACTCCTCGATGACGTCGATCACCGTCTCGCCGAGCTGGATCCGGTCCCCCGGCTTGAGCGTCAGCGGCTCGGCGATCCGGATGTTGTTGACCATCGTCCCGTTCCGCGAGCCGAGGTCCACGACCCGGAGGAAGCCGCCCTCCGCCTGCTCCAGCCGGGCGTGGACGCGGGAGAGCGTCCGGTCGGAGAGCGGGATGTCGTTCGTCGACGAGCGGCCCAGGGTCATGGCCGGGCGCTCGAGACGGATCCGCTTCGCCGGCTCGCCCGGGACCCTCACGTTCAGGAGAAGCACGGACGCGAGTCTAGCAACGAACGGCGCCGGGCGGCCCGGGGCGTCCGTCGTGGTATCCTCCGCGATTCCGCGACGGCTCACCAAAGCGGCCGGTCGCCGAGGAACCCATGAAGCCCAAGATCCATCCCGACTATCGCGAGGTCACCGCCCACTGCGCCTGCGGGAACACCTGGAAGACCCGCAGCACGAAGTCCGAGCTCCGCCTCGAGATCTGCTCCCAGTGCCACCCCTTCTTCACGGGGAAGGCGAAGCTCGTCGACACGGCCGGCCGCGTCGAGCGCTTCCAGAAGCGCTACGCCCAGGCGGCCAAGGGCGCCACCTCCCCCTCGCCGGAAGGCCCCGCCCGAGACGCCCCTCCCGCCCCGCGCCCCTCCGGCCCCGGGGGCGCCGACGACGATGATCGACAAGCTCGCCGAGATCGAACGCCGGTACCTCGAGATGAAGGCGCGCTCGGAGTCGCCCGAGGTCGCGTCCGACCACGTCGAGTACGCGAAGACCGTCCGGGCCATGAAGGAGATCGCGCCGATCGTCGAGAAGGTGCGCGAGCGGCGCCGCCTCGAGAAGGAGATCGGCGACGCGCGCGAGCTCCTCGACACGCTTCCGGCCGCGGACGAGCTCCGCGCCGTCGCGCAGCAGGAGTTCGACGCCCTCCGGGAGAGGCTCCCGGCCGTCGAGGAGGAGATCAAGCTCCTCCTCCTCCCGAAGGACCCGAACGACTCCCGGAACGTGGTCCTCGAGATCCGCGCCGGGACGGGGGGCGACGAGGCGTCGCTCTTCGCCGGCGAGCTCTTCCGGATGTACGTCCGCTACGCCGAGGGCCGCGGCTGGAAGGTCGAGGTGATCGACCGGAGCGACGCGGGGGGCGTCGGCGGCATCAAGGAGATCCAGGCCATCGTCGAGGGGGAGGGGGCGTTCTCGCGCCTCAAGTACGAGGGAGGGGTCCACCGGGTGCAGCGCGTTCCGGCCACCGAGACGCAGGGGCGGATCCATACCTCGGCCGCCACCGTCGCCATCCTCCCCGAGGCCGAGGACGTCGACGTCACCCTGAACGAGAAGGAGATCCGCGTCGACCTCTTCTGCGCCTCCGGGCCCGGCGGCCAGGGGGTCAACACGACCTACTCGGCCGTCCGCCTGACGCACCTTCCCACGGGGACCGTGGTCCAGTGCCAGGACGAGCGGTCCCAGATCAAGAACAAGGCGAAGGCGATGCGGGTCCTGAAGTCGCGCCTCTACGAGGTCGAGCGCGAGCGGCGCGACGCCGCCTACGCGGCCGACCGGAAGAAGATGGTCGGCTCGGGCGACCGCTCGGAGAAGATCCGCACCTACAACTTCCCGCAGTCGCGCATCACCGACCACCGGATCGGGTTCACCTCGCACCGCCTCGCCGACATCCTCGACGGCCGCCTCGACGAGCTGATCGACCCGCTCGTCGCCCACTACCAGGCCGAGAGGCTCAAGGCCGAGCTGGCGAAGAGCTGAAGGCGCGGGGAGCCCCGCCGGGGCTCCCCCGGACCCTTCCTACTTCTTCTTGGCGGGCTTGGCCTCGGCCTTCCCCTCGACGTCCACGGCGTACATCTTGTAGTGGACGGTGACCTTGGAGCCGACCTTCACCTCGCCGGTGACCTTCGTGGCGGCGTCCTTGGCGATCTGGAAGCGCTCCTTCCCCTTCATCACGGTGATCGAGCCGTCGTCCACGGCGCTGACGGTCCCGGTCACCTGGAAGCTGTCCACCTTCAGGTCGAGGCCGAGAGCCGGAGCCGAGAAGACGGCCAGGACGACGACGGCGAGAACGACGCGAAGTGCTTTCATGCGATCTCCCTCCTCACGGTGTTCTCGAAGACTTTAACAAAGGGGGTTGCGTACGCGACAGGAGATAGACCGGCCCCGAGCCCCTCACGGCCACGCCGTCCACCTCGTAGCCCCGCGCAAAGAGCGCCCGGGCGGCGGCGGCGAAGCGCTTCCTCTCCCGGAGCGTCCCCTCGTGGTCGGTCCGGTAGATGCCCGGCGCACCCGCCGGGAACGGGAGCGCCACGCGCGGGGCGTCGGGGACGCTG
>DAOMFB010000228.1:0-5264 GCA_035429585.1 Thermoanaerobaculia bacterium | reverse complement strand
CCCCCGGAGGAGGCGCGGATGACGACGTCCGGCCCGGAACGGCGAGGGCGCAAGCTCTTCGCGGCGGCGCTCGCCGCCGCAGCGGCGGCGCTCGCGGCGGCCGCCGCCACGAACAAGCCGCCCCTCCATGCCACGAAGTGGCTGGCGATCACCGGCAAGCCGCTCGGCGCGGCAGCGGGGGCGATGACCTTCCAGAAGGGCGGAAACGCCGTCGACGCCGCCTGCGCCATGATCGCGGCGACCTCCACGATGTGGGACACCCTCTCGTGGGGCGGCGAGACGCAGGCCCTCGTCTACAACCCCCACACGGGGAAGGTCGTCGGCGTCAACGCGCTCGGCGTCGCCCCGACGGGCGCGACGCCCGAGTTCTTCCGGTCGAAGGGGCTGTCCTATCCGCCCGAGTACGGCCCGCTCGCGGCCGTCACGCCCGGAACGCCCGGCGGGATCATGGTCATGCTCGCCGAATGGGGCCGCCTGCCGCTGGCCGACGTCCTCGCCCCGGCGATCGAGATGGCGGACGGCTACGCCGTCGAACAGCAGCACGTCTCGACCGTGGCCCGCCAGCGCGACTGGCTGCTCAAGTGGCCCGACTCGCGGCGAGTCCTCCTCCCCCGCCCCGGCGACCGGCCCCCGGAAGCGGGCGAGATCTTCCGGCAGCCCGACCTCGCCGCGACGCTCCGAAAGCTCGTCGAGGCCGAGAAGCAGGCCCTCGCCGCCGGGAAGGGCCGCAAGGAAGCGATCCTCGCCGCCTACGACCGCTTCTACAAGGGCGACCTCGCGCGCGACTTCGTCGCGGGCGTGAAGGAAGCCGGAGGCCTGATCACCCTCGACGACATGGCGGGCTGGAAGGTCCGGCTCGAAGAGCCGGTGAAGACGTCCTACAAGGGGATCGAGGTCTACAAGCTCGACGTCTGGACGCAGGGGCCGGCGATGCTCCAGGCGCTGAACCTCCTCGAGGGGATCGACCTCAAGGCGATGGGCTACAACAGCGCCCGGTACATCCACGCGCTCTACCAGGCGATGAACCTGGCGTTCGCCGACCGGGACTTCTACTACGGCGACCCGTACGTCCCGCCGGTCGAGCCGGTGAAGGGGCTCCTCTCGAAGGAGTACGCGAAGCAGCGCGCCGCCACGATCGACTGGGCCCGGAACGACCCGAACGTGAAGCCGGGCGATCCCTATCCGTTCCAGGGCGAGAAGAACCCGTACCTCGGCCTCCTCGAGAAGTGGAAGACGGTCCCCGCGAAGGCCCGGACGGCCGCGCCCGACGCGGCACTCTCGAGAACGTTCGAAGAGGCGTTCTACGCGGGAACCACCTCCGTCGAGGCGGCCGACGCCGAGGGGTGGGTCGTCTCCGTCACGCCGAGCGGCGGCTGGGTACCGGCCGTCGTCGCCGGGAAGACCGGCATCGGGATGAGCCAGCGGCTGCAGAGCTTCGTCCTCGACCCCGCCGACGGCCCCTACAACGTGCTCGCGCCCGGGAAGCACCCCCGCGTCACGCTGACGCCGACGCTGGCGCTCAAGGACGGGAAGCCCTTCCTCTGCTTCTCCGTCCAGGGGGGCGACTCGCAGGACCAGAACCTGCTCCAGTTCTTCCTGAACGTCGTCGAGTTCGGGATGACCGTCCAGGAGGCGACCGAGGCCGCGAACATCAACAGCGAGCAGATGCGGAGCAGCTTCGGCGCCCACGAGTCGCGCCCCGGCTATCTCGTGATCCACCAGGCCACGCCCCCCTGGGTGCGCGAGGAGCTGGTGAAGATGGGCTACCGCCTCGACGTCCGCGCCAAGACCTCCGGCCCCATCAACGCCATCTTCGTCGACCGCGCCCACGGCACCCTCTGGGGCGGCTCCAGCGACCACGGCGAGGACTACGGGATCGGGTGGTGAGACCGGCGATCGCCCCGCTCGCGGACCGGATCCCGCCCTCGGGGACGACCGACGCCGAGGAGATCCTGGGGCTCTTCCTCGACTGGGTTGCGGCCACGGGCCTGACCCTCTACCCGGCCCAGGAGGAGGCGCTGCTGGAGCTGATGGCCGGGAAGCACGTCATCCTCGCGACGCCCACCGGCTCCGGAAAGTCCCTCGTGGCGCTCGGCCTCCACTTCAAGGCGCTCTGCGAGGGGCGGGTCTCCTATTACACGAGCCCGATCAAGGCCCTCGCGAGCGAGAAGTTCTTCTCCCTCTGCGGGGAGTTCGGCCCCGAGAGCGTCGGGATGCTGACCGGCGACGCGAGCATCAACGCCGAGGCGGGGGTCGTCTGCTGCACGGCCGAGGTCCTCTCGAACATGGCGCTCCGGCTCGGCGAGGAGCTCGCGGCCCCGTACGTCGTGATGGACGAGTTCCACTACTACGGGGACAAGGAGCGCGGCGTGGCGTGGCAGGTGCCGCTCCTCCTCCTGCCGCGGACGCAGTTCCTCCTGATGTCGGCGACGCTCGGGGACACGAGCGCGATCGCCGGGCGGATCACGGCCTTCACCGGGCGCGAGGTCGCGACCGTCTCCTCGGAGGAGCGCCCCGTTCCGCTCGACTACGAGTACCGCGAGACGCCGCTCCACGAGACGATCGAGGACCTCCTCGCCCGGAAGAAGAGCCCGGTCTACGTCGTCAACTTCACCCAGCGGGAGTGCGCGGAGCTGGCGCAGTCGCTCACCAGCGTGAAGATCGGGAGCCGGGAGGAGCGGGAGGAGATCCGGCGGATCGTCGGCGAGCGGCGCCTCGCGACCCCCTACGGCAAGGAGTTCCGGAGATTCCTCTCGTTCGGGATCGGGGTTCACCACGCCGGCCTCCTGCCGAAGTACCGGCTCCTCGTCGAGCAGCTCGCGCAGAAGGGGCTTCTCCACGTCATCTGCGGGACCGACACGCTGGGCGTCGGCGTGAACATCCCGATCCGGACGGTCCTCTTCACGAAGCTCGCGAAGTTCGACGGGGCGAAGGTGGGGCTCCTGTCCGTCCGCGAGTTCAAGCAGATCTCCGGCCGCGCGGGGCGCCGCGGGTTCGACGACCGCGGGAGCGTCGTCGCGCAGGCGCCCGAGCACATCGTCGAGAAGAGGCAGGCGGAGAAGAAGGCGGACGCCTCGGGAAAGAAGACGTCCCGGACGTTCAGGGGGCCCGCGAAGGGGGAAGTCTCGTGGACCGTCGAGACCTTCCAGAAGCTCATCGCGCGCCCCCCGGAAACCCTGACGTCACGGTTCCGGCTGACGCACGGGATGGTCCTGGACCTCCTCCAGCGGGACGAGAGCGCCGGGGAGGGCTCCGGGGCCGCGCCCCCCGGGCCGGGACGCCGGAACTTCGCGTCGCTTCGCGCCCTCATCGGCCGGTGCCACGAAGACGACGGGGCGAAGGCGCGCCTCGTGAAGCACGCGGCCCTGCTCGTCCGGTCGCTCACCCGGGCGGGGATCATCGGCCTCGCGCCCGGAAGGCCGTACCGGGTCGTCGTGGCGAACGACCTGCAATGGGACTTCTCCCTTCACCAGGCCCTCTCGCTCTTCGCGTGGTCCGCCCTCGAGGAGCTGGACCCGGCCTCCCCGACCTACGCGGTCGACGTCGTGAGCGTCGTCGAGTCGATCCTCGAGGATCCGGACGTGATCCTGAGGAAGCAGGTCGACCGGGCCAAGGGAAAGCTCGTCGCGGAGCTGAAGGCGGAGGGCGTCCCGTACGAGGAGCGGATGGAGCGCCTCGAGGAGGTCACCTACCCCAGGCCGCTGGCCGACGTCCTCTACGGCGCCTTCAACGAGTTCCGCCGCGCCCACCCGTGGACCGCGGGGTCGGACGTGAGCCCGAAGTCGATCGGGCGCGAGATGTTCGAGACGTTCAGCGGCTTCGCGGACTACGTGAAGGGCTACGGCCTGGAACGGAGCGAGGGCGTCCTCCTCCGGTACCTCTCGCAGCTCTACAAGACCCTCCACCAGACGGTCCCCGACGGGGCGAAGACCGACGAGCTCTGGGACGCGCTCGGGTTCTTCCGGTCGCTGGTCGGCGAGACGGACGCGAGCCTCCTCGAGGAATGGGAGAGCCTTCGCCACCCCGAGTTGCTGCTCGCGGAGGCCCGCCGGCCGGAGGCCCGGAAGGAAGCCGCGTGGCTCACGGAGCTCCTCTCGAATCCGAAGGTCTTCGCGGCGAGGGTCCGGGCGGAGCTGCACCTCCTCGTCCGCGCCCTCGCGGCGAGGGACTGGGAAGAGGCGGCCGAGCGGGTCTGGCAGCGGCCGGAACCGGACGAGGCGGCGGCCGGGGCCGGGAGCCGGTGGGACGCGGAGCGCTTCGAGAGCGCGATGGCCCCGTTCTTCGAGGAGTACGGCGAGCTCGTCTCGGGGGGCGAGGCGCGCCTCCACCACTGGACGAACCTCAAGCCCGCGGGCCCCCGCCGCTGGGAGGTCACGCAGACCCTCCTCGACCCGAAGGGCGACCGGACGTGGGCCGTCTTCGCCGGCATCGACCTGAGGGACGGGTCAGCGGCCGACGGCCCGATCCTCCGGATCGAGCGGATCGGGACGTGAGGCGCCGCCGTCAGGCCCCGACGGCCGTCGCGACCGCGCCGGCGAGCCGGAGGAAGGCCTTCGAGACGACGGAGTCCGGGTCGGCCACGACGATCGGGGTCCCGGCGTCCCCCTGAACGGCCACGCGCGGGTCGAGCGGGATCTCGCCGAGGAAGGGGACGCCGAGCTCGTCGGCCGTCCGCTTCCCGCCGCCGTGCTTGAAAATCGCCTCGCGGTTCCCGCACTTCGGGCACTCGTAGTAGCTCATGTTCTCGACGACGCCGAGGACGTCGACGTTCACCTTCTGGAACATCGCGAGCCCCTTCCGCGCGTCGATGAGGGCCACGTCCTGCGGCGTCGTGACGATGACGGCCCCCGAGAGGGCCACCTTCTGCGTCAGGGTGAGCTGGGCGTCGCCCGTCCCCGGCGGCAGGTCGATGACGAGGAAGTCCTGCCGTCCCCACGCCACGTCGCCGAGGAACTGCTCGACCGCCTTGAAGATCATCGGCCCCCGCCAGATGACCGGCGTGTCGACGTCCATCAGGAACCCGATCGACATGACGCGGACGCCGTGCTTCTCGATCGGGAGGATCTTCTCCTCCTCGTTCACGAAGGGGCGCGTCGAGATCCCCATCATCATCTGCTGCGACGGCCCGTAGATGTCGAGGTCGAGGAGCCCCACCTCGTGCCCGGCCTTCGCCAGCGCGAGGGCGAGGTTCGCGGCGACGGTCGACTTCCCGACGCCCCCCTTCCCCGAGGCGACCGCAACCGTGAAGCGCGTCCCCGGCAGCA
>DAOMFB010000227.1:0-5380 GCA_035429585.1 Thermoanaerobaculia bacterium | reverse complement strand
TTCGACGAGTTCTTCGGGAACCTCTACCACCTGAACGCCGAGGAGGAGCCCGAGAACGCGGACTACCCGAAAGGCGCCGAGTTCAGGAAGAAGTTCGGGCCGCGCGGCGTCATTCATTCGTTCGCGGACGGGCGCGTCGAGGACACGGGCCCGCTGACGAAGAAGCGGATGGAGACGATCGACGACGAGGTCACGGCCAAGGCACTCGCGTTCATGGAGAGCGCGAAGAAGGCGGGGAAGCCCTTCTTCGTCTGGTGGAACTCGACGCGGATGCACATCTTCACGCACCTGAAAAAGGAGTCCGACGGGAAGACGGGGCTCGGGATCTACGCGGACGGGATGGTCGAGCACGACGCGCACGTCGGGCAGGTGCTCGCGAAGCTCAAGGAGCTCGGCCTCGACGACACGACGATCGTCATGTACTCGACGGACAACGGCGCCGAGACGTTCACGTGGCCGGACGGCGGCACGACGATGTTCCGCGGCGAGAAGAACACGAACTGGGAGGGCGGCTACCGCGTCCCGGCGATGATCAAGTGGCCCGGCGTCATCAAGCCCGGCACGGTGATCAACGACATCGGCGCCCACGAGGACATGCTCACGACGCTCGTCGCGGCCGCGGGGGACAAGACGGCCAAGGACGACCTCCTCAAGGGCCGGGCGATCGGCGGGACGACGTACAAGGTCCACCTCGACGGCTACGACCTCGGGCCCGCCCTCCGGGGCGAGGCCGCGTGGCCGCGCAAGGAGTTCATCTACTGGACGGACGACGGCCAGGTCGCGGCGCTCCGGTACGGGAACTGGAAGGTGACGTTCCTCGAGCAGAAGGGCGAGGGGCTCCGCGTCTGGCAGGAGCCGTTCACGACGCTCCGCGCACCGCTCGTCACGAACCTCCGGATGGACCCCTTCGAGCGCGCCGAGCAGGAGCACGCGATGGGCTACCAGCGCTGGTACATGGAGCACATGTTCGCGATCGCGCCGGCGGGGGCCTACGTCGGCCAGTGGCTCCAGAGCTTCCGGGAGTTCCCGCCGCGGCAGAAGCCGGGCAGCTTCAACCTCGAGCGCGTGATGGAGGCCGTGACGGGGGGTGCCCAGAAGAGCGCGAACTGACCGGCGCGGGCTAGCATGGACGCGTGAGGGCGGCCCGGACGGAGGCGGGGAAGTACCTCCTCGAGTTCGAGAGCGAGGAGGAGCTTCGCGCGGAGCACCGGACCGGGCTCGCCCACGGCGGGCTCCGGCTTCCCGTCGCGGAGAAGCCCCCGCTCTTCTCGAAGGTCGAGGTCCTCCTCCGCGGGCCGGCCGGCGGCGAGGCGAGAGTGTCCGGGACGGTCGTCGCTCCCCTGCCGGACGGGGTGGCACTGGCGTTCGAGGGGGACGCGGGCGCGCTCCTGGAAGCCCTTCTCGCCGCGTCTCCCGCCGTGGCGCCCGAGCCGGAGGCGAAGGACGGGAGCCACTGGGACCGGCTGCGAGGCCTCTCCCGGGCGGAGAAGCTCCTCCTCGCTCCGAAGGCCGACCGGACCGAGCGGCTCGTCCTCGTCCAGGACAACGACCCGCAGGTCCTGTACGCGCTCCTCAAGAACCCACGGATCACCCTCGACGAGGTCGTCCGGATCGCGAAGTCGGCCTACCTCGTCTACCAGACGGCCGAGCTGATCCTGAAGACGAGCCAGTGGTCGGCGAACCCCGAGGTGCAGGTCGCCCTCGTCCGCAACCCGAAGACGCCCCCCGTCTTCGCCCTCCGCCTCCTGCCGACCCTTCCCGAGGCCGAGGTGAAGGCCATCGCCCGCGGCGCGGCGACCAGCATGGCCCTCAAGCAGGCGGCGCTGAAGCGGCTGCAGGGGGGCGGGTGACGGGCCGGAGCCTCAGTACGCCAGCGTCTTCCGCGCGGCCTCGAGGAGCTTCTCGGTCGAGGGGAGGATGGCCCGCTCCAGGATCCGGTTGAACCCGACCGGGGTGAAGGCGGAGCCGACGCGCTCCACGGGGGCGTCGAGGTGCGGAAAGAGCTCGGACGCGATCCGGGCGGCGATCTCGCCCCCGAAGCCGCCGTGGACCTTGTCCTCGTGGGCGATCAGGACGCGCGACGTCTTCCGCACCGAGGCGGCGACGGCGTCCCAGTCGAGCGGGACGAGGGAGCGGAGGTCGATCACCTCGACTTCCTTCCCTTCCGTCGCGAGCGTCCCGGCCGCCTCGAGGGCGTGGTGGACCGGCGTGCCCCAGGCCACGATCGTCAGCTGGCTGCCGGCCCGGCGGACGCGCGCCTTCCCGAAGGGGACCGCGAAGTCCTTCGGGATTCGCGAGCGGGCGACCGGGAGGTTGTAGAGGTACTTCGGCTCGAGGTAGAGGGTGAGACCCCGCGAACGGACCGCGGTCCGCAGGAGCCCGGCGGCGTCGTCGGCGAACGCGGGGACGACGACGCGGATCCCGGGGAGCGTCGTGAGCCAGCCCTCGATGTTCTGGGAGTGGTAGAGGCCGCCGCCGATGTAGCCGCCCGAGGCGATGCGGACCGTCACGTTCGGGACGAACTGGCCGTTCGACCGCCAGTAGTCGTGCGACATCTCGACCATCTGCTCGGCCGCCGGCCAGAAGTAGTCCGCGAACTCGGCACCCTCCACGACGACGCGGATCTTCCCGTCGAGGCGGGAGAAGCCCCCGGCGGTGCCGAGGATGAAGTCCTCGGCGATCGGCCCGTTGAAGACGCGCCGCTCGCCGAACTCCTGCTGCATCCCCTTCGTGACGTTGAAGATTCCTCCCTTGTCCTTGTGGGCGACGTCCTGCCCCCAGATGAAGGTGTCGGGGTTCTCGCGGAACAGCTCCTTGAGGGTCGTGTTGATCGCCTGCAGGAGCGTCATCTCGGGCGCGCCGCCGTCGGCCGGCGTCACGGCGACGCCGGCGAGCCCGTCGCCGGCGGGGGTCCACGGCTCGGGGGTGACGAAGTCGAACACGGACTCCGGCTTCGGGTCCGGCGCCTTCTTCGCCCGGTCGGCCGCCTCCTCGTAGGCCCGCTGGTTCCGGGCCTCGATCTCCGCGATCTCCTCCTCCGTGAAGGCGCCCCCCTCGATGAGCAGGCGCCGGAGCAGCGGCAGGGGGTCGAGGGCCCTTGCGGCGGCGATCTCGTCGGGCGAGCGGTAGAGCTCGTGCCGGTCGGAGTTGGAGTGCGAGTGGATCCGGACGCAGTCGGCGTGGACGACGGCCGCGCCGTCCCCCGTCTTCACGAAGGAGACCGCCTCGCGCATCGCGCGGACCGAGTCGAACAGGTCCTTCCCGTCGCAGGTGAGGATCCGGAGGTTCAGGAAGCCGGAGAAGTTCATCGAGGCGACCGGGTTCGCGGTCTGGTCCCGCTTCGGCACGGAGATGCCGTAGCCGTTGTCCTGGACGACGAAGACGACGGCCAGCTTCTCGCGCGAGGCGCCGTTGATCGCCTCGTACCAGTAGCCCTCCGACGTGGAGGACTCGCCGACGGAGCAGAAGACGACGTCGTCCCGCCCGTAGGCCTTGAGGGCCCGCGCGAGGCCGACGGCGTGGAGGCCGTGGTTCGAGACGCAGGACGAGACGTTCTGGATCCGGAGCGCGAACTTCGCGAAGTGGTTCGACATGTGGCGCCCGCCGGAGGCGAGGTCGGTCGCCTTCGACATGCCGTTGAGGAGGATCTCCTCCGGCGTGATCCCGGCGGCGAGGCAGGTCGCGAGGTCGCGGTAGTAGGGGAAGAGCCAGTCGCGGCCGGGGCGGAAGGTCGTGCCGAGGGCGATCTGAATGCCGTCGTGCCCCGCGCACGGCGCGTGGTACGACCAGCCGAGCCCCTGCTTGAGGTAGTTCGGCGCCTTGTCGTCGAGGATCCGCGCCATGTGCATTAACGCGAACCACTGCCGGAGCTCCTCGCGGCTCGGGGAGAGCGCGGCGAGGGCGGCCGACGTGTCCGCCGTCGCGGACGCCGGTTCGGACGGAGACACGAGAAGACTGACGTCCCTCAACAAGAACCTCCACGGGCGACCACCCCCCCGAGGGGCGGCCGCGGGGCAACCTCGCGGGAAGTTTACGTCATCGCCCGGAGGGCGCCGGGGGCATCGGGTAGAATCCCGGCTCCCGCCGCCCGTAGGCACCCGAAGAGGCTTGCCCCCGGGACGACATCTGCGGGAAGGAGTCCGATCCGTGACCGAATCCGCCGCCACCACGACCGTCCTGGAGACCCCCGAAGCCGCCGACCGCCGCGCCTTCGAGGACGCCCTGAAGGCCGACGACGCCGCCTCCCGCAAGAAGCTGGTCGAAGGCGAGACCGTCCTCGGCACCATCGCCGGCATCACCCCCGACGTGGTCCTCGTCTCGCTCGGGGGGAAGACCGAGGCGCTGATGGAGAAGTCCGAGCTGGAGGGGCTGAAGGTCGGCGACCGGATCGAGGCGGTCGTCGTCAAGGCCGGCCCCGACGTCAGGCTCTCGCGGCGGCTGGCCCTGGGACAGCGAACCCGGGCCGAGCTGCGGGCCGCGGCGAGCGCGAAGATCCCCGTGCAGGGGAAGGTGACGGCCCGGAACAAGGGGGGCTTCGAGGTGGCGCTCGGCGGCTCGTCCGGCCTCCGCGCCTTCTGCCCCGTCTCGCAGATCGACGTCGGCCGGCACGACGAGGAGGCCCTGAAGGCCTACCTCGGCCAGACGTACGACTTCCGGATCCTGGAGTACACGGAGGACGGCCGGCGGATCGTCGTCTCCCGCGCCGCGCTCCTTCGGGAGGAGAACGACGCGAAGGCGGCCGAGGTGCGCGAGAAGGTCGTGCCGGGCGCCGTCCTCAAGGGGCGCGTCCGGTCCATCACCGACTTCGGCGCCTTCGTCGACCTCGGCGGGATCGACGGCCTCGTCCACGTCACGGAGATCTCGCGCCGGCGGATCGCCCACGCCAAGGACGCCCTCTCGGTCGGCCAGGACGTGGACGTGAAGGTCCTGAAGATCGAGCAGGAGGGGAAGCGGATCTCCCTCTCGATGAAGGAGCTCGAGTCCGACCCGTGGGAGGGGATCGCGTCGCGCCTCGCGGCGGGGGCCCCGTTCTCGGGGAAGATCGCACGCCACGCCGACTTCGGCCTGTTCGTCGAGCTGGAGCCCGGCATCGACGGGCTGGTCCACGTGTCGCAGCTCCCGCCCGGCGTGACGCTGAAGGACGAGGCGGTCAAGCCGGGCGAGACGGTCACGGGCTGGGTGAAGGAGATCGACCCGGCGCACCACCGGATCTCCCTGACGCTCCGCGAGGTCGCCGCGTCCGACCCGTGGGAGGGGATCGAGACGAAGCTCCCCGAGGGGGCCGTCGCCGCCGGCGAGGTCGAGAACGTCGCGGTCTTCGGCGTCTTCGTCCACCTCGCCCCGGGCCTGCCGGGCCTCATCCCCAACTCCGCAACGGGCC
>DAOMFB010000226.1:0-5405 GCA_035429585.1 Thermoanaerobaculia bacterium | reverse complement strand
ACCGGTGGTCGAATCCACCCACGGCAGGCTCGGCTTCACTGCACCGCTGACAGGCATCACCGCCGCGGTGGTCGGCGTGATCCTCAACCTCGCGGTGTTCTTTGCCTGGCACGTGCTGATGCCCGACGGCAGCCGGCGCGAGGAGGAGGGCGGGAAGCGCGTTCACGCCCCGAGGCTAGAGCCTCGGCGGCCGCTCAATGGCCCGGGTCGTCCGCCGACGGGCCGTAGATCGAGGGGACCTTGCCCCCCATCGGCCGGATGTAGGCCGAGAGCTGGCCCCGGTGGTGGATCGCGTCGAAGAGGAAGCCCCAGAGCATGTCGCCGAGCGGGGCCTCCCAGGCGACCTTCCCTTCCACGAGGAACTTCGCCTTCTTCGCCCAGGCCGCCGGCGTCACCTTCGCGAGCCGGCGGCGCAGGGCGGCGGCGTTCTTCTCGTAGGCGGCGATCATCTCGGCGAGCGACGCGGGGGCCGGGGTCACGGTGAAGGCCGCCTCGTGCTTGCCGGCGAGGGCGACAGCGTCCTTCAGTTCACCGGCGAGCATCCAGACGAGGTCGCCCGCCGAGGTCGACCGGGGGTGCGGGCGGTAGGCGAGCTGGTCGGGCGGCAGCGCCTTGAAGACGCGGACGAAGATGGGCACCTCGGCCTTCAGGCACTTGATGTAGTGATCGCGGTTGTTCATGGCGTCCCCTTTCTTCCCCGGGGGAGAAGCCTCTCACCCCCGCCGGCCCGTTGCCAAGCCCGGCCGGAGGCCCTACGTTCGGAGGTGAGGCCGCCCGGGATGCGCCACGCCACCTTCCGCTTCTACGCCGAGCTGAACGATTTCCTCCCTCCCGGGCAGCGGCAGCGGGAGGTCGCCCGGAGCTTCCTCGACACGCCGACGGTGAAGGACCAGATCGAGGCCTGCGGCGTCCCCCACACCGAGGTCGAGATGATCCTCGTCAACGGCGTCTCGGTCGGCTTCGACCGGCGGCTCGGGGACGGGGACCGCGTGAGCGTCTACCCGGTCTTCGAGGCGCTCGACGTGACGCCGCTCGTCCGGCTCCGCCCCCGGCCTCTCCGCGAGCCGCGCTTCGTCCTCGACGTCCACCTCGGGAAGCTGGCGCGCCGGCTCCGTCTTCTCGGCTTCGACGCGCTCTGGGAGCGGGACGCCGCCGACGAGCGTCTCGTCGCCCTCTCGCTCGCGGAGCGGAGGATCCTCCTCTCGCGGGACCGCGGGATCCTGAAGCGGCGGGAGCTGACGCACGCGGCCGCCGTCCGCGCGACCGACCCGCGACGGCAGCTCCGCGAGGTGGTCGAGCGGTTCGACCTCGCCCGGTCGGCCGCCCCCTTCACGCGCTGTCTCGCCTGCAACGGGAGGCTGGAAGCCGTCGCGAAGGAGGACGTCCTCGACCGCCTCCCGGCGGAGACCCGGCTCCACTACGACGCGTTCCTCGCCTGCGCGTCCTGCCGGCGGGTCTTCTGGTGGGGGCCGCACGCCCGGCGGCTCGAGCAGATCGTGGCGGAGGCGCTCGGGGCGAGGTGACGGCGGCGGCGCCGCGCTCAGTGCTGGCTGGACTTCCGGACCCAGGACGGGTCGGGGCGCCACGACGCGGCGAAGCCGGGGAAGTCGTCTCCGGACATCGGCCGGGAGATGAGGAAACCCTGCGCGAGGTCGCACCCGAGCCGGAGGAGGAGCGGCGGGTGGCCGGGGTCGGCGACGCCCTCGGCCACGACCTGCCGCCCGAAGATCGCGGCCATGGAGAGGACGCCTTCCACGATGGCCAGGTCCTCGCGGTCGGCGAGCATGTTCCGGACGAAGCTCTGGTCGATCTTCACGACGTCGACGGGAAGGCGCTTCAGGTACGACAGCGAGGAATAGCCGGTCCCGAAGTCGTCGAGGCAGAAGCGGACCCCGAGGTCCCGGCACCGGGCCATCGTCCCCTGCACGACGCCGACGTCGTCGAGAGCCATCGTCTCGAGGATCTCGATCTCGAGCCGGTCGGGCGGGACGTCGGGGTGCCGCGCCAGGGCGTCCCGGACGACGTCGAAGAAGCCGGGATGCTGGATCTGACGTGCGGCGACGTTGACGCCCATCCGCAGGTCGAGGCCCCTCGTCCGCCACGCCTCGAGCCGGGAGATCGCGGCCCCGAGGACCCACGTCCCGATCTCGATGATCAGGTCGGTCCGCTCGACGGCCGGCAGGAACTCTCCCGGCAGCCGGAGGCCCTGGCCGGGCCGGTTCCACCGCAGCAGGGCCTCGGCGCCGATGACGGCGCCGCTCCGCATGTTGACGGTCGGCTGGAAGGCGAGGGCGAACTCGCGGTTCGCGAAGCCGGCCGCGACCTCCTCCCACTCCCGGTGGTGGACCGGGAGGGCCCGGATCACGGCCGGGTCGAAGAAGACGTGCCGGTTCCGTCCCTGCTCCTTCGCCTGGTACATCGCGGCGTCGGCGGAGCGGAGGAGGTCCTCGCCCGAGGCCTCCTGGTCCGGGAAGACGGCGACCCCGAGGCTCGCGGTGACGGAGACGGCCACCCGGTCGAGGAGGACCGGCGCGCGGATCGCGTCGAGCACGCGCTCGATCGTGGCGAGGATGTCGCTCCGGCCGCCCAGCTCCACGAGGAGGACGACGAACTCGTCCCCGCCGAGGCGCGCGACCGTGTCTCCCGAGCGGACGGCGCCGGCGAGGCGGCGCGCCATCTCGCGGAGGAGTTCGTCGCCTCCCTCGTGACCGTGGCGGTCGTTCACCGTCTTGAAGTTGTCGAGGTCGAGGAACAGGACGGCCACGACCCGGCCGTGCCGCCGGGCCGAGGCGATGGCCTGCGTCAGACGGTCCTCGAGGAGCATCCGGTTCGGAAGCCCCGTCAGGCCGTCGTGGTAGGCGAGGTACTCGATCCGCTTCTCGGCCGCGCGGCGCTCCGTGACGTCCTCGTACGTGCCGAGGATGCCGACGACGTTTCCCTCGGCGTCGTGGAGGGGAATCTTGCTCGTCTCGACGCAGGCCAGCTTTCCGTCGGCCATCAGCTGGGTCTCGGCGAAGCGGAGCTTCGGCCGCCCGCTCTCCATGACCTCGCGGTCGTCCTTCCGGTACTGCTCGCCCTCCGTCTCCTTCCACGGAAGGTCGAGGTCGGTGAGGCCCACGATCCGCTCGGGTGATCGGACCCCGGCGGCGGCCGCGAAGTTCACGTTGCAGCCCTGGTAGACCGAGTTCCGGTCCTTCCAGAAGACGAGCTGGGGGATGTTGTCCAGGACCAGGAGGAGCTTCTGGCGGGACTCCCGCAGGGCTTCCGCGAGCGTGCGGGCCTTCTCCTCGCTCCGGCGAAGGTCGACCGCGCGGTGCTCGGCCACGCCGCGGAAGGCGGCGGCCAGCCCGACGAGGAGGACGGCGAAGACCGTCTTCGAGAGGGCGCGCTCGAGAGGCGGCTCGCCCGCGGCGCCGGCGAACTGGATGCGAGGCTCGAGGAGCGTGGAGGCGACGACGAGGAGCGGGATCGAGACGCCCCAGAGCCAGACCTCCCACCGGCGCCCGAGGAGGACCATGGCGAATCCGACCAGGGAGAGCCACCAGATGGACGACGCCATCCCGTACGCGACCGGGACGAGGAGCGCGATCGTGGCGACGAGCGCCGTCAGGTGGGCCGCCGCCCCGCTTCGCGTCTCCGGGCTCCGGCGGAACCAGAGCCAGAGCGCGGCGATCGCGAGGAGGCCCGCCAGGTTCACCGACCACGGTGTGAGCTGGCCGGACCGGAGCGTGATCGCGAGGCGGGCGGCCGCGAAGCCCGCGCAGGCCGCGAAGACGGCTGCCATCCCGATCAGGACGAACGTCCGCCGGTCGCCGATCGGATCGACGTCGGGTCGCGGTGGGCCATGCTCGCGTCGGGGCATCGGGGGCGTCGACGGAGGATAGGAACTTCGATCAGAGCGGGCAAGGAGAGTCTGTCGCCGGCGGCGGCGCCCCGGCGTCCCGCTGGCGTCCGCGGGCCGCGTGCGACACACTCGTCTCATGACGGAACGACCGGACCCGACCGAAGCCGCGCCGTACTACTTCAAGTACATCGACCGCGTTCCGCCGGGCGACATCGTCCGGACGCTCGAAGCGCAGGAGCGCGACGTCCTGTCGCTCCTGGCCGGGATCCCCGACGAGAAGTCGCTCACCCGCTACGCGGAGGGCAAGTGGAGCCTCCGCGAGGTCCTGCGCCACCTCAGCGACACGGAGCGGGTCTTCGTCTTCCGCGCGTTCTGGTTCGCCCGCGGCTTCGACTCGCCCCTCCCGGACTTCGATCAGGAGACGGCGGCCGCGTCGGGGCGGGCGGACGAGGTCCCCTGGGCGCACCACCTCGGCGAGTTCCGGGCGGTACGCGAGTCGACCCTCGCGCTCTTCCGGGACCTGCCGTCCGGGGCCTGGACGCTTCGGGGCGTCGCGAGCGGCAGCCCGTTCACGGTCCGGGCCCTGGCCTACGCCGCCGCCGGCCACGTCTTCCACCACGTGGCGATCCTGAAGGCGCGGTACCTCTAGGCGCCGCCGCGCCGTGCGGGCGGTGCGTCAGCAGCGCTCGTAGCGCCAGTTGAGCTTCTTCCCTTCGGCGAGCCATGCGATCGCGGTCGCGAGGCGCCGGGCGCGGGTCTCCTCGCGCTTCGCCTCCGTGATCCAGGCGGCGTACTCGTTCCGGTGGCTCGGGCTGAAACCCTCGAACGTCGCCGCGGCGGCCCGGTTCCTCCGCAGCGCGGCCGCGAGATCGGCCGGAACCGGGAGGGTGCGGGCCGGCCTGCGCGGCCGGGGCGCCCCCGCCGGCGACGGCGCCACGAGGATCGACGCGGCCTTCCGGATGAAGCGGCGCATCACGGCGTCGGACGGAAGGTCGGCGCGGCTCGTGATCCGGCCGAAGCTCCCCATCGCCTCGGCGGATCGCTTCCCCTCGGCTCCGACGGCGCTCGCGAGGCCCCGCCGCCAGAAGCCG
This sequence comes from Thermoanaerobaculia bacterium, assembly GCA_035429585.1. GTDB lineage: Bacteria > Acidobacteriota > Thermoanaerobaculia > UBA5066 > UBA5066 > DAOMFB01. The sequence continues at coordinate 470 of DAOMFB010000226.1, read as the reverse complement.
AAGGAGCAGTGGCCCTTGAAGGCCGCCATCCCGCAGAGGATCTTCCCGTCGAGGGTCCAGGCGGGCATCCCCCATTTGATCGTCTCCTCGGCCCCGGGGCAGGCCGCGCGGACCAGCGACCGGAGGTGCCGGAGGACCGGCCGGGCGAAACCCTGCGACCGGGCGACGTAGGCGTCGACGCGCGGATCCCGTTTCATCTGCCGGCCCCTCCCCGGGCGGCATTTTCGCGCCACCGGCAGTCTCCCGAAAGGCGCGAAGATGAGCGGCGGGCATGGACGGCCGCGCCCGGGCATGCCGCTTTCGCCTTTTCGAGCCGCCGATTCGATTGACCTTGACAAACGTCTCTTCGGGCCCTAGCTAGTTCAGCGGGTGTCCGGCTCCGTTACCCGGGGACGCGCGTGCGCCCCGCCACGTCCTTTCCTGGCGTCCGGACGGAGGGGGGGGGTGGTCGCGAGGGGGAACGTCAGAGG
>DAOMFB010000225.1:0-5467 GCA_035429585.1 Thermoanaerobaculia bacterium | reverse complement strand
GGCCCTCGCCGCGCCGCTCCCGGGCCTCGCCCTGACGGCCGCGGTCCTCTTCGCGGCCCTCGTCGTCTATCCCCTGGGGCGCCTCTGGGGGGCCGAGGGGCGGGACCTCTCGGACCGGTCCTTCTCGCGCTTCGCGACGCCGCTCTGGGCGGCGGTGGCGTTCGTCCCGGCGGGGCGCCGGGCGGCGCTCGGCCCCGCGGCGGCCCGCGGGCCCGCCGTGGACCGCCGCCTGCCGCTCCTCGCCTTGTTTTTTCTCAGGGGTCTCGCCATAATCCGCGCTCTTCTCGACCGGGGGCGAGCCGGCCTCCTCCTCCGGTCGCTGGTCTACCTCGTGGTCTTCCAGATGCCGCTGCCGCTCGTCCTCACGCTCGGGGGGCTCCTCGACGAGTTCCTCGACGTCCGGGGCCGGGTGGACCGGTGGGCGGCGACCCGGGGCTCCGGCGGAGGAGACGAGTGAGCGCCACGAACGACGGAGTGACACGCCGATGAAAGTGATCCTGACCGACGACATCAAGGGCCTGGGGCAGCGCGGCGACGTGGTGAACGTCGCCCCCGGCTACGGCCGCAACTTCCTCCTCCCGAAGGAGCTTGCCTACCCGGCCACGCCGGGGAACCTGAAGCGCCTGGAGCAGGAGCGGAAGCGGTACGACGTCCGGATGGCCAAGGAGCGCGACGCGGCGCTGGAGATCGCCAAGGCGATCGAGGGGATCCGCATCGTCCTCAAGAAGCGGGCGGGCGAGCACGACACCCTTTACGGCACCGTCACGTCGGCCGAGCTGGCCGAGGCGCTCGAGGCCAAGGGGGTCAAGGTCGACAAGCGGCGGATCGAGCTCGAGGAGCCGATCAAGCGGCTCGGGGAGCACACCGTCCACGTCAAGCTCTTCAAGGACGTGACGGTCGGCCTCACCGTCGACGTCCAGCCGATCGCCACGGCGTAGGGCCCCGCTCTATCCCGGAGGTCCCCCTTCCGGGCCGGCCTTCGGCAAGGGCGGGGCGAGCTTCGGCGCGTCGGTGACGCGGTACTCGCCCTTCGCGGGCTCGCCCCGCTTCGGGGCGTAGACGGCGCGCTGCAGGTACTGGGGCAGATTCGAGACGGCGTGCGGCGCGTCGCCGCACGGCTCGCTCGGCTGGGTGCCGTTGACGAAGGACATCAGAACGGTCTTCGTGCAGCTCGGCGTGGCGCGGTAGCCCGTCGCCTCGTCCACCGGAACGGTGACGATGTTCGGGGGCGTCTCGAAGTCGTCCCCTTCGGCGACGTAGCCGGTCTCCTTCATCCGGGCCACGATGCGCGTCCAGATCGGCAGGGCCACGTCCGCGCCCGCCGACTTCGGGCCGAGCGTCTTCTTCGTGTCGTGGCCGACCCAGACGGCGATCGTGTGCTTCGGCGTCATTCCGATGAACCAGGCGTCGGTGAAGTCGTTCGTCGTCCCCGTCTTCCCGGCGATGTTCAGCTTCAGCTTCGCCGCCGTCGCCGCCGTCCCGCGCTGGGTGACGCCACGGAGCATCCCGAGGAGCACGTACGTCGCCTGCGGCGCGGCGGCCTCGGTCCCCTCGGGGAGGGTCTGCTCGAGGAGGCGGCCGTCGAAGCTCTTCACCCGCTCGATCAGCCGCGGCTTGTAGAGGAGGCCCCCCGTGGCGAAGGCGGCGTAGGCGGAGGCCATCTCCATCGGCGTCACCTCGAAGGCGCCGAGGTGGAGCGAGGGGTAGGCGAGAAGGTTCTGCCGGATCCCGAGGCGCCGGGCCGTCTCCACGACCTTCGCGGTGCCGACGAGGAGCCCGACCCGGACGGCGGGGACGTTGATCGAGTGCTCGAGGGCGTACTGGTACGTGACGATGCCGCTGAACCTGTTGTAGTAGTTCTTCGGCTGCCACGGCTCCTGGGCCGGGTCGATGACGATCGTGATCGGCGCGTCGAGGACGGTGTCCGCCGGGGTGAAGCCGGCCTCGACGGCCGTCAGGTAGACGAACGGCTTGAAGGCCGAGCCGACCTGCCGCACCGCCTGCAGGACCCGGTCGAACTTGGAGCGCCCGAAGTCGTATCCCCCGACGAGCGCGCGGACGGCGCCGGTCGCGTTCTCGAGGATGACGACGGCGCCTTCCACCTGGGGCTCCTGCGAGAGAAACGTGTCGGGCTTCCCGTTATCGTCCTTCGAGGTCTCGATCTGGATCACGTCGCCGCGGGTCAGGAGCCGGGCCGGGCTCTCGGCCCGCGTCCAGCGCATCGCCGTGGCGGGAAGGGTCATCCGGCGGTCGCCCACGCGCACCTCGGCGCCGCTCTTCGTCACGTCGAGTACGACGGCCGTGACGACGTCGGCCGGGGCCGCCGGGTCGTCCCACGACGGGTCGCGCCACGTCAGCGGGTCCAGGCCTTCCGACACGAGGTTCCGCGGCTTTCGGAAGCCGGCCCGCCGGTCCACGCGCCGGAGCCCCCAGCGGAGCGCCTCCTCGGAGGCGGCCTCGAGCTTCGGGTCGAGCGTCGTCTCGACGCGCAGGCCGCTGCGGTAGAGGGCCGACTCGCCGTACTCCTTCTCGAGGTACTGCCGCACCTCCTCGCAGAAGTAGGGGCCGACCGTCACCTCCCGCGCCGCGCGCGAGACGACGATCGGCGCCTCGGAGGCGGCAGCCCGCTCCTTCTCCGTGACATACCCCTCCTCGGACATCCGGCGGAGGACGAAGTCCCGCCGCCGCCGGGCCACGGCGGCGTTCCGGAAGGGGGAGTAGTCGGCCGGGCGCTGGATGAGGCCCGCGAGGAGGGCCGCCTCGGGGAGGGAGAGGGTCTTCGCCGAATGGCCGAAGTAGAGCTGCGAGGCCGCCTCGACGCCGTAGGCGCCGTGCCCGAACGGGATCTTGTTCAGGTAGAGGGTGAGAATCTGATCTTTCGAAAAGCGCTTCTCGATCTCGACCGTCAGGAAGGCCTCGTTCACCTTCCGGGCAATCGTCTTCTCGGGCGTCAGGAAGACCGACCGGGCGAGCTGCTGGGTCAGCGTGGAGGCCCCCTGGGCCATCCGCCGCCGGGAGAGGTCCTTGAGGAGGGCCCCGCCGATCCGGACGACGTCGATGCCGCTGTGCTCGTAGAAGCGGGCGTCCTCGGCGGCGAGGAGCGCCTTCACCATGACGTCGGGGATCTCCTTCCGCTCGATGAGGGTCCTCTTCTCGAGGGCGAAGCGGGCGAGGAGGCTCCCGTCCGCGCCGCGCAGCTCCGTCACGACGTCGGGGCGGTAGGTCGCCAGCTCCGAGACCCGGGGCACGGTGATCGCGTTCGAGAGGGCGTACCCGGCGGCCACACCGATCCCGGCCGTGATGACCGCGGGGAGGAGGAGCAGGAGAACGGCGGCGATCCGTCGCGCCACGTTTCATTCTCGCACGCAGCCGCCGCCGCCGCGTGAGGCATGGGGTCCCGGAAGCGCTGCTCGAGTCTGGTAACGTCGCGCCGTGACCGACACGATCCCGCCCGCCGCGCCGCAGGGGCCCGCGGGGCTCCCGCCGATCGTCTTTCCGCCCCCCGCGGGCGACGCGAAGAAGAGCGGCTGCCTGTCGTGGGGGCTGATCGGCTGCGCGGGAGCCTCGGTCGTCGTGATCGTCGGCCTCGTCGTCCTGATGTCGAACGCCCGGTCGATGATGGGGTGGGCGCTCGGGAAGCTGCAGGACTCGGTGCTCATGGGGTGCACCGTGGAGGTGACGCCCGCGGAGCGCGAGGAGTTCCGGCAGGCCTTCCGGCGCTTCTCCGAGGCGGCGAAGGAGGGAAAGATCACGCCGAGCGGCGTGCAGGAGGTCCAGGAGAAGGTCTCGGGCGCGGCGGCGGACGGCAAGATCACCCCCGAGGAGATCCGCGACCTGTCGGCGGCCCTGAAGAAGGCCGCCCCGTAACGTGCCCCCCTTCGAGGTCGTCTCCCCGCTCTCGCCGTCGGGCGACCAGCCGCAGGCCATCGAGGCGCTCGTCGCGGGGTTCCGCGCCGGAAAGCCGAAGCAGGTCCTCCTCGGCGTCACGGGCTCGGGGAAGACCTTCACGATGGCCAAGGTCGTCGAGGCGCTGAACCGGCCGACGCTCGTCCTGTCCCACAACAAGACGCTCGCAGCCCAGCTCTACCAGGAGTTCAAGTCGTTCTTCCCGAAGAACCGCGTCGAGTACTTCGTCTCCTACTACGACTACTACCAGCCCGAGGCCTACGTCCCGTCGTCGGACACCTACATCGAGAAGGAGACCGACATCAACGAGGAGATCGACAAGCTCCGGATCTCGGCGACCGCGGCCCTCTTCGAGCGGCGGGACGTCCTGATCGTGGCTTCGGTCTCCTGTATCTATGGCCTCGGCAGCCCGGAGTCGTTCGGGAAGATGGCGATCGAGTTCGTCACGGGGGCGCGGTACGGCCTGACCTGGTACCTCAAGAGACTCGTAGAGGCCCAGTACGAGCGGACGGCGCTCGACCTGATGCGAGGCGGGTTCCGGGTCCGGGGCGACCTCCTCGAGGTCCAGCCCTCCTACGAGGACACGGGCCTCCGCGTGGAGTTCTTCGGGGACGAGATCGACCGGATCTCCCGCTTCGAGATCGTGACGGGGAAGACGCTCGAGACCGTCCCGCGCTTCGAGCTCTTCCCGAAGTCCCACTACGTCACGCCCGAGGAGACGCGCCAGCGGGCGCTCGGCTCGATCGAGGCGGAGCTGGTGGTCCGCCTGGAGGAGCTGAAGGGCGGGGGGAAGCTCCTCGAGGCCCAGCGGCTCGAGCAGCGGACCCGCTTCGACCTCGAGATGATGCGCGAGCTGGGCTACTGCACGGGGATCGAGAACTACTCGCGGCACCTCTCGGGGCGGAAGGCGGGGGAGCCGCCGCCGACCCTCCTCGACTACTTCCCCGAGGGGTACCTGACGATCGTGGACGAGAGCCACCAGACCCTCCCGCAGCTCCGCGCCATGCTCCACGGCGACCGGTCCCGGAAAGCCACGCTGGTCGAATACGGCTTCCGCCTCCCCTCGGCGCTCGACAACCGTCCCCTCAGCTTCGAGGAGTGGCTGGAGCGGACCGGGCAGCGGCTCTTCGTCTCGGCCACGCCGGCGGCCTACGAGCTTCAGGAGACCGGCGGCGAGGTCGTCGAGCAGGTCATCCGGCCGACCGGGCTCCTCGACCCGCCGATCGAGGTCCGGCCCGTGAAGGGGCAGGTGGACGACCTCCTCTCGCGCGTGAGGGAGCGGACGAAGCGGGGCGAGCGGACCCTCGTCACGACGCTCACGAAGCGGATGGCCGAGGACCTGACGAACTACTTCCTGGAGCTGGGGATCCGGGTCCGGTACCTCCACTCGGACGTGGAGACGCTCGAGAGGGTCCAGATCATCGGCGACTTCCGGCGCGGCGTCTTCGACGTGCTGGTGGGCGTCAACCTGCTGCGCGAGGGACTGGACCTGCCGGAGGTGTCGCTCGTGGCCATCCTCGACGCCGACAAGGAGGGGTTCCTCCGGTCGGAGACGTCGCTC
>DAOMFB010000224.1:0-5468 GCA_035429585.1 Thermoanaerobaculia bacterium | reverse complement strand
ATCGCCTACGAGAACATCCGCGACGTGCATGTCGAGGAGAAGGAGGCCGGCGGCCACGGCCGGGAGGAGGGGGAGTCTGAGGCGGGCTCCGGAGTCCGTTTTCATCGGGGGCCTCCCGCCGGGAGGATCGGCGCGGGGAGGGAACCCGGCCCTTCCCGCGGTGACCGGCGCCCGGCCGGCGTCATTATCCCTCCGCCGCTACGGAGGGGACGGGCCGGACGTCGGGGCGGCCCCGGGGAATTCCGTCAGGCGTGTGAGCGCGGTCACGAGTCCTCCGGCCGGTTCTTCGCTAGGGTCTGCGAAGTCTTCTGAGACTCAGTACCAAAAAGGGGGTCGACTCATGGACCGAGACGCGGCGTACACGTTGGAGTTCCGTTCGGACCGCACCGCGCGCGGCCCCAGGAGAGGGATCGCGGCGCTCCTCGCGCTGGGAGCCCTTCTCGCCTCGCTGCCGGCCGCGGCGCAGCAGCGCGGCGTGTTCGGCACCGGATCCGGGCGCGGGCCCGGGTTCCCGGGCTCGTCGTCGAGCTCCTACAGCGGGGACGTCGTCCGCTTCCTCGAGCAGGCGACCTTCGGCCCGACGGACGCGCTCGCCAAGAGCGTACAGAAGCAGGGCATCCGCGGGTACCTCGACGCGCAGCTCAACTCGAAGGTCTCCTCCTACCCCGACTTCTCCCAGGTGCCGGACAACTCGAGCGTCGGCTGCCCGACGGGCAGCCCGTCGACCTGCGTCCGGGACAACTACACGCTCTACCCGCTGCAGGTGCGGTTCTTCCAGAACGCGCTGAACAACGAGGACCAGCTGCGGCAGCGGGTCGCGCTGGCGCTCCACGAGATCCTCGTCGTCTCGGGCGTCAAGCTCCCCCGGCCCAAGCAGATGGGACCGTACCTGAACATGCTCCTCGACAACGCCTTCGAGAACTACCGGAAGATCCTCTACGACCTGACCGTGAGCCCGGCCATGGGGCGTTACCTCGACATGGTCAACAACGACGCCCCGAACCCGAAGTCGAACGTCACGCCGAACGAGAACTACGCGCGCGAGGTCCTGCAGCTCTTCTCGGTCGGCGTCGACCTCCTGAACCCGGACGGGTCGCCGCAGCTCGACCGGTCCGGCAACACGATCCCGACCTACACGCAGGACAACATCGAGGACCTGGCCCACGTCTTCACGGGCTGGACCTACGCGCCGATCCCGCCGGCGGCGTCCGTCCGGCACAACCCGGCGAACTACTCCGCCCCGATGGTCCTCTACCGGGACGCCAACGGCAAGGACGTCAACCACGACAAGAGCGCGAAGGTCCTCCTCAGCTATCGCGGCGCCGTCCACATGAACATCCCGGCCGACCAGGACGGCGAGCAGGAGCTGAACGACGCGATCGACAACATCTTCCACCACCCGAACGTGGGCCCCTTCATCGGGCGCCAGCTGATCCAGCACCTCGTCACCTCGAACCCGAGCCCCGCCTACGTCGCGCGGGTGACCCGGGTCTTCAACAACAACGGCGCGGGGGTCCGCGGGGACATGAAGGCCGTCATCCGGGCCATCCTCCTCGACTCCGAGGCGCGCGGCACCTCCAAGTCCCAGGCCGACTACGGGCACCTCCGCGAGCCGGTGCTCTTCCTGACGAACATCCTCCGGGCCGTCGGCGCGTCGAGCGACGGGATCCTCATGAACCAGGCGAACGCCATGGGGCAGAACCTCTTCAACCCGGCCACGGTCTTCAGCTACTTCCCGTACGACTTCGAGCTGACCGGGACGGACACCGACGCGCCGGAGTTCGGCATCGTGACGTCCCTCTCGGCGATCAACCGGGCCAACCTGGTCAACACGCTGACCTTCTCCCGGATCAACGTCGCGGCGCCGGATCCCGGCACGGCCCTGGACCTCACGTCCCTCACGGCGCTCGCCGCCGACCCGAACGCCCTCCTCGCCTTCCTGAACCAGCTCCTGATGCACGGGGCGATGCCGGCCGACATGCTCGCGACGGTCAAGGACGCCGTGACCGCCATCCCCGCGACGAACCCCCTGCTCCGGGCCCAGACCGCCCTCTACCTGGTGGCGAGCTCCTCGCAGTACCAGGTGGCGCGCTGAAGAGGTGATGCGATGAGAACACGACGTGACTTCGCCCGCGACCTGGGCTGCGGCCTCGGGGCGACGGCCCTCCTGTCGACGATCGAGCGCTTCTCCCGCCTGGAGGCGGCGGCGGCCACGGCCACCGACTACAAGGCCCTCGTCTGCGTCTTCCTGTACGGAGGGAACGACGCCAACAACATGATCATCCCGTACGACGACTACGCCTCGTACGCCGCCGTGCGCGGGACGACGCTGAACATCCCGAAGGCCTCGCTCCTGCAGGTGAGCGCGCCGAGCCAGGGCGCGGCCTTCGGCCTCCACCCGACGCTCACGGACTTCCAGACGCTCTACGGCGCGGGGAAGCTGGCGGTCCTCGCGAACGTGGGGACGCTCGCCGCGCCGACGACGCGGTCGCAGTTCCTCGCGGGGGCGGAGCGCCCGGACAGCCTCTTCTCCCACTCCGACCAGCAGGCGCAGTGGCAGTGCTCGATCATGAAGACCCAGGACAGGCTCTCCCAGACGGGCTGGGGGGGACGGACGGCGGACGCGCTCGCCGGCCTCAACGGCACGAGCTTCCCGATGGTGATCTCGACCTCGGGCGTCCCGGTCTTCACGGCGGGCGTGACGTCACGGCCCCTCGTCCCCGGCGCCACGCTCCAGGGCTTCCCGAACGGCAACGCGGTCGCCACGGCGCGCCTCGCGGCGTTCCGGAAGCTCCTCACGCTCGAGTCCGGGCAGACCCTCGTCGGCGCGGCGAGCACGGTGACGTCCGCCGCGATCGACAACACGGCCGTGCTGAACGCCGCCCTCGCCAAGGGGGCCGCCCTCAAGACGACCTTCCCGGGCACGTCGATCGGCCGGCAGCTCCAGCAGGTCGCCGGCATCCTCTCGATCCGGAACGACCTCAAGATCAACCGGCAGATCTTCTTCGTCTCGCTCGGCGGGTTCGACACGCACACGGACGAGATCAACAGCCACCAGACCCTCTTCACGCAGCTGAACGCCGCGGTGAAGGCCTTCTACGACGCGACGGTCGAGCTCGGCGTCGCCGACGGCGTCACGACGTTCACGCTCTCGGACTTCGGCCGGACGTTCCAGCCGGCGTCGGGCGGCGGGAGCGACCACGCGTGGGGGAGCCACCACTTCATCCTCGGCGGCTCGGTGAAGGGCGGGGACTTCTACGGGACCTTCCCGAACCTCGCGCTGAAGGGGCCCGACGACTCCTCGAGCGAAGGGCGCTGGATCCCGACGACGTCCGTCGACCAGTACGGCGCCACGCTGGCCCAGTGGTTCGGGCTGAGCGCCGCCTCGGTCTCCTCCGTCTTCCCGAACATCGGGCGCTTCGCGTCGAACCACCTCGGATTCCTGCCGTAGCCGGCGGCGGCCGCCCGGTGCGGGCCGGGCGGCCGCGGGGCCCGCGGGACGGAGATGAAATGTAGAATCCGTCTCAAGAGGGGCCGCCCATGTCGCTGCTGGTCAAGTTCAACGTCATCCTCGTCCTCGTCTTCGCGCTCGCCCTGGTGCCCGCGGGCTGGCTCTCGCACGACCTGCTCCAGAAGAGCGCGCGGACGCAGGTGATCCAGAACGCGCGGATCATGATGCAGACGGCGCTGGCGACGCGGACCTACACGAACAAGCAGATCAAGCCGCTCCTCGCGCCCCGGCTCGCCGAGGAGTTCCTCCCGCAGACGGTTCCGGCCTACTCGGCGACCGAGATCTTCAACTACCTCCGGGAGACCCATCCCGAGTACACGTACAAGGAAGCGACGCTGAACCCGACGAACCCGCGGGACCGGACCGTGGACTGGGAGGCCGACGTCGTCAACGCCTTCCGGGCGGACGGGAAGCTGAAGGAGATCATCGGCGAGCGCGACGGCCCCCTGGGCCGCTCCCTCTACCTGGCCCGTCCGATCCAGATCACGGACGCCGGGTGCCTCTCGTGCCACACGGCGCCGGACCAGACGCCGGCCTCGGTCGTGAAGGCGTACGGCACCTCGGGCGGCTACGGGTGGAAGCTGAACGAGATCATCGGCGCCCAGATCGTGGCCGTGCCGATGGCCGTCCCGGTCTCCATGGCGAGATCCGCCTTCCACACCCTCCTGGGGACGCTCGTGGGCCTCTTCGCGGTGACGCTCGTCCTCCTGAACATCCTCCTCTCGGTCTTCGTCATCCGGCCGCTGAAGAAGCTCGCCCAGACGGCGGATCGGGTCTCGACGGGCGACCTCGACGTGCCGGACGTCGTCGTGAAGGGGACGGACGAGGTCGCCCACCTCGCGGGCTCCTTCGCGCGGATGCGGATCAGCATGACGAAGGCGCTCAAGATGCTCGAGAACGAGTGAGCGCGGGGCCCTCCGCCGGTGTCTGACGCGGTCCTTCCGGGATCCCGGTTCGGCGACTACGAGATCCTCGACGAGCTCGGGGCGGGGGGCATGGGCCGTGTCTACCGCGCCCGCGACCTGACGCTCGACCGGATCGTCGCCCTGAAGGTCCTGCCCGCCAAGCACGCCCGGGACGCGACCTTCGTCCAGCGCTTCGTGAAGGAAGCGCGGGCGGCGGCGCGCCTGAACCACCCGAACATCGTCCAGATCTACAACTTCGGATCCCTCGACGGGACCTACTACCTCGCCATGGAGTTCGTGGACGGCCGCTCCCTCGGGCGCCACCTCCAGGAGCGGCGGTTCAGCGAGTCCGAGGCGGTCGGCCTCGCGCGGCAGGTCTGCCGGGCCCTCGCCGTGGCGCACGGAGAGGGGCTCATCCACCGCGACATCAAGCCGGACAACCTGATGCTGACGCGCCGCGGCGAGGTGAAGCTCGTGGACCTCGGCATCGCCAAGCGGCTCGACGAGGACCAGTCGATCACGCAGACCGGGCACTCGATGGGGACGCCGCACTACATCTCGCCGGAGCAGATCCGCGGGCAGAAGGACATCGACGCCCGGGCCGACGTCTACTCCCTCGGCGCCACGCTCTACCACCTCGTGACGGGGCACACCCCGTACCAGGGCGCGTCCGGCGCCGTCGTGATGTCGATGCACCTCGTGGAGCCGCTCCCGGATCCGCTCCGTTACGCCCCGGGCCTTTCGGAGGGGTTCTGCCGCGTCCTCCGGAAGATGCTGGCGAAGGACCGGGAGGAGCGGTACGCGTCGGTCGCGGAGCTCGAGGTCGACCTCTTCCGGCTCGACGCCGGCCAGACGCCCCGTCCGGCCGAGCCGACGGCGCCCGTCTTCGAGACGTCGGGCGACGGCACGCTCGCCGAGATGGAGAACACGCCGAAGGCCAAGCTCAAGGCCTGCGTCGAGAAGAAGCGCGCCTGCACGCTCGGCAAGGACGACGGGGGCGGCGGCGTCTACGCGCTCTGCACCTCGTGCCCGCAGTTCCGGCGTCTGAAGAA
>DAOMFB010000223.1:0-5485 GCA_035429585.1 Thermoanaerobaculia bacterium | reverse complement strand
TATCGCGCTCCCCTCATCGACGCGAATTTCGAATTGCCGCCAAGGGCCGCGATGTTCGCCGCCACGTTGGCCGCGCCGAGCGCGCGGAGCTCGACGGCCGGGTCGACCGACTCGCCGTGCCGCTCGGCGAGGGTGCGCGCGAGGAGCACGCCCTCGGCGAAGACCAGGAACGCGAGCGCGAGGCCGAGGCAGGCGACGGCGAGGAGGGCGGCGAGGCCCCACACGCGGCGGGGCGGGAGCGCGGGCTCGCGGCGGGCCGCCGCCTCGGCCAGGAGGAGGCCGGCCGCGAGGACGAAGCGCCAGCCGGTGTAGGCGAGCGGGTGCATCTCGCGGAGGGCCACCTTCATGGCGGGGTAGTTCACGCCCCAGACCGCGACCGTCAGGAGCGCGAAGACGACGGCGAGGGCGCGGCGCGGATGGGGGGGCGGCACGGGACCACTTTAGCCGCCTCCTGCTATATTCCGCGGGCCTCCGCGGCGACGGGCCGGATCCGAGGATCGAGGCCCTCGCGGAGCCCGGAGACGATGCTCGAAGTCCAGAACCTCTCCAAGTCGTTCTATGGGACGGCGGCCGTGGACGGCGTCAGCTTCCGCGTCGAGGACGGCGAGATCCTCGGGTTCCTCGGCCCGAACGGCGCCGGGAAGACGACGACGATGCGGATGATCACCGGATTCCTGCCGCCGACGGCCGGGACGGTGACGCTCGCCGGCCTCGACGTCCTCGCGAAGCCCCTCGAGGCCAAGCGCCACCTCGGGTACCTCCCGGAGACGCTGGCCCTCTACCCCGAGATGCGCGTCCGCGAGTACGTGGCCTACCGCGCGCAGCTCTGCGGCGTTCCGCGGCGGGAGACGAAGGCCCGCGTGGACGAGGCGCTCGGCAAGTGCTTCGTGGACGACGTGGCCTCCAAGCCGATCGGCAACCTCTCCAAGGGGTACCGGCAGCGGGTCGGCCTCGCCGCCGCCCTCGTCCACAAGCCGCGCGTCCTCGTCCTCGACGAGCCGACCGTGGGCCTCGACCCCCGCCAGATCGTGAAGGTCCGGGAGCTGATCCGCGACCTGAAGAAGGACCACACGATCCTCCTCTCCACGCACATCCTTCCCGAGGTCGAGCTCGTCTGCGACCGGATCCTGATCATCGACCGGGGGAAGATCGTGGCGCAGGGGACGTCCGAGACCCTCCGGCAGGAGATGTCGCAGCATCCCGGCCTCGTCGTGGCCCTCAAGGGCGAGATCTCCGAGGCCGACGCCGCGCTCCACCAGATCCCCGGCGTCACGCGCGCGGCCCGCATCGGGGCCGCCGGCGAGACGCGCGTCCTGATCGAGACGGCGCACGGCGCCGACCTCAGGGAGGCCGTCTTCCGCGAGGTCGTGGCGCGCGGCTGGACGCTCCTCGAGCTGACGCCGCGCCAGGCCTCGCTCGAGGACGTGTTCGTCCGCCTCGTCGCGAAGGAGGAGGCGCCGCCGGAGGCCGAGGCCGAGGCGCTGGCCCGGGAGCGCGCCCGGACCGTCGAGGTTCCGAAGATCACGGAGGACCCCCAGTGAAGGCCCTCGCCGCCATCGTGAAGCGGGAGTTCCTCTCCTACTTCGTCAGCCCGCTCGCCTACGTCATCCTGACGGCGTTCCTCCTCGTCAGCGGGTCCGTCTTCGTCCTCCTGGTGAACGCCCTGAACGCGCCGGAGACGCCGTCCACGGCGATGATGTCGCTCTACTTCACGAACGTCTTCCAGTGGATCTTCCTGATGATCGTCTCCTCGGTCATCTCGATGCGGCTCCTCTCCGAGGAGCGGAAGTCCGGCTCGATCGAGAGCCTCCTGACGGCGCCGGTCTCCGAGGCCACGGTCGTGACCGGGAAGTTCTTCGGCGCGTGGTGCTTCTTCCTGTTCCTCTTCCTTCCGACGCTCGTCTACCCGGTCCTGCTCGCGCAGTACAGCCGGCTCGACGCCGGGCCGGTCCTCTCGGGCTACCTCGGCATCGCCCTCATCGGGGCGCTCTTCCTCTCCGCGGGGACCTTCGCGTCGGCCCTGACCAAGAACCAGATCGTGGCGGCGATCGTCGCCTTCGCGATCGTCCTCGGGAGCTTCCTCGTGGGGATCTTCCGGGACGTCCTCCCGTCCGCGAACCTGCGGGACGCCCTCTCGTACCTCAACATCCTCGACCACATGGACGACTTCTCGCGGGGCATCGTCGACACCCGGCGTCTCGTGTACGTGGGCTCGACGGTGACCTTCTTCCTCTTCCTGGCGACGCGGGCGCTCGAAGTCAACAAGGGGAAGTGAGATGAACGGCTCACGCAGCGTCTACCGCGCCACGGTCGGGGCCGCCGTCGTCGTGGGGCTCGGCATCCTCGTCCTCGTGAACTACGTCGGCTCCCGGCGCTTCGCCCGCTTCGACTGGACGCGCTCCGGGCTCTACTCGCTCTCGCCGAAGACGGTCTCGGTCCTGAAGGACCTGAAGACGCCGGTCTCCGTCACCGTCTTCATGGTCGAGAGCTCGCCGCTCTTCCGCGAGACCCGCGAGCTCCTCAACCGCTACCAGGCGAAGTCCACGATGCTCTCCGTCGAGACGATCGACCCGGTCCGCAACCGCGCCCGGGCGGAGGCCCTCGTGAAGGAGTACGGCATCCGGGGCGGCAGCGTCGTCTTCCGCGCCGGCGAGAAGAAGAAGTACGTGACCGAAGACCAGCTGGCGGAGTTCGACTTCGCGCGCGCCCGCATGGGGGGCGAGCCGACGATCCGGGCCTTCAAGGGGGAGCAGGAGTTCACCTCGGCGATCCTCTCCGTCACGCAGTCGAAGGCGCCGAAGGTCCTCTTCACGTCCGGCCACGGGGAGCGGCCCCTGGACGGGCGGGGCCGCGAGGGCTTTTTCACGCTCGCCGAGACGCTGCGGCGCGACAACTGCACCGTGGAGGAATGGTCCAGCCTCGGCGCGCCCGCCGTGCCGGAGGGGACCGACGCGGTGGTCGTGCCCGGGCCGCGGACCTCCTTCACGGAACCGGAGCGCGCGGCGCTCCGGGCGTATCTCGACGGGGGCGGCCGCGCCCTCTTCTTCCTCGACGTCGAGTTCCTTCCGGGCGCCGGACGCCAGATGTCGGACTTCGGACTCGGGCCGCTGCTCGCGGAGTACGGGGTGAAGCTCGGCAACGACGTCGTCGTCGACCCGAAGAACGCGCTGCCGATGTTCGGCCCCGACACGCTGTTCGCGCGCTCCTTCCGGCCCCACGCGATCACGAAGCTCCTGGAGGGGTCGGCCGTCGTCTTCCCCCTCGCGCGGTCGGTGGGCGCCCTGCCCCAGCCGCCGGCCGGCCTCACGGACACCGTCCTCGTCGAGACCTCCGCCGACGGGTGGGGGGAGACGGACCTCAGGAACCTCGAGGTGGGGGTCGCGAAGGACGACAAGGACGTGCCGGGCCCCGTCCCGCTGGCCGTCGCCGTCGAGGGGACCCGCGCGGCGGCCGGGGGCGAGGCGAAGCCGGACGCCGCACGGAAGGCGCGCCTCGTCGTCTTCGGGGACGCCGACTTCGCGTCGAACGGCGGCGTCGCGAACGCCGCGAACCTCTACCTCCTGTCGGGCGCCTCCAACTGGGTCATGGAACGGGAGACGCTCCTCGCCATCCCGCCGCGGGCGACCGACCAGATGTCGGCGACGCTCAGCCGCGGGGACCTCGGCCGGATCGCGCTCGTCGTCCTCCTCGTCCTGCCGGCCTGCGCCATCGCCCTCGGGCTCGCCATCTGGGTCCGCCGGCGGAGCTGAGCGTCCGCTCATGTCGACGCGGAAGCTCCTGATCCTGACCGGAATCTTCTTCGCGCTCTTCGCGTTCGTCTTCTTCTACGAGCGGCACCAGCCGACGTCGGACGAGCGGGCGGCGGCGAAGAAGCGGCTGCTCGACTTCAAGGCGGACGCCGTGACGGGCCTCCTGCTGGAGCGGCCGGACCTTCCGAAGGTGGACCTGAGGAAAGGCCCGGCCGGCCGGTGGACGATCGCGGCCGACCCGCCCGGGCGGGCCGACGGGTTCGCGGTCGACGCCCTCCTTTCGGACCTCGGGCGCCTCGAGCTCGTGGGGGAGGCCCGGGCGGAGTTCGACCCGAAGGAGTACGGCCTCGACGCGCCGCGCGGCAAGGCGACGCTCGTCTTCGCGGACGGGTCGAAGCGGGCCGTGTCGTTCGGGAAGGAGATCCCCGGGACGGACGGGACCGCGGCGTCGGACGGGAGCCGGATGGGAGCCGTCCGCGCGGCGCCGCTGGCGGCTCTCGCCAAGCCGCTCAACGAGTACCGCAGCAAGAAGCTGTTCGACACCCCGGTCGCCGAGGTCTCGAAGGTGGCGGTCGTGAAGGGGCCGAACCGGATCGTCCTCGCCCGGTCGCCCGGGGACGCGAAGAAGGCGGCGGGCCCCTGGCGGATCGAGAGCCCGGTGGCCGACCTCGCGAACGGGGCCTTCGTGGAGCGTCTCCTGGCCGACCTCTCCTCGGCCCAGATCTCCGACTACCCGTCCGTCTCGGCGACGGACCTCCCGCGGGTCGGCCTCGCGCCCCCGAGCGCGGTCGTGACGGTGCAGAAGGGCGACGTCGCCGTGGCGACCGTCGCGTTCGGCGCGGCGAAGGCGGACACGGTCGGGAAGATCTACGCCAAGGACGACGCGCTCGTCGTCGTCGTGGACGACCGCATCCTGGAGGAGATCGGGAAGGAGCTCTCGGCCTTCCGGGAGACCCGTCTCCTGCCGCTCGACGCCTTCCGGGTCCGCCGCCTCCAGTTCGAGAGCGGCGACCTCCGGACGGGCGCCGAGAGGACCGAGGGCGAGTGGCGCTCCGCGGGCCGATCCGTCGCCGCGTCGCTCCCCGAGAACTTCCTCGGCGTCCTCTCCCGGGCCGAGAGCCGCGGCTTCGTCGCGAAGAAGGACTACGCGGCGCGCGGGATCGTCGCGGGCCCGAAGGCCGTCCCCCTGGCGACCGTCGAGGTTCTCGAGGAGAACGACGTCACGCCGGACACCGTCCGCTTCTTCACGGCGGCGGCGGGCGGCGGCCCCCCGATCGTGGCCGCCGAGGTCTCCGGCCGGCCCGACGCCCTCCTGCTCGAAGCGGCGATCCTCGAGGACCTGCGGCGCGAGGCGGCGCGGCTCCGCGACGGGGCGGCGGAGCCGCCGAAAGCCTCCGCGAAGCCGGCTCCCGGGGCCGTCCCGACGGGGGCCCCGAACGCGACGCCGACGGCCGGCCCCTCTCCGGCGCCCGGGAAGCCCGGGGCGAAGAAGCCGGCTACTTCTTCCTGAGGACGCCCGTCCGGGAGAACTTGCTCGATCCGTCGACCGACCGGACGCGCTGCGTCTTCTCCCGCTCGCCGGAGCCCTCGCGCCCGGCGACCGACCGGTCGCGGTCGACCAGCTTCCGTTCCAGCGCCGCGATGCGCGCCTGGCGCTCGACCTCCCGCTGTCCCTCCACGACCTGGCCGACCTTCTTCTTCGTCTTCATGAAGGAGTCGGCCGCGAGGACGAGGCG
>DAOMFB010000222.1:0-5505 GCA_035429585.1 Thermoanaerobaculia bacterium | reverse complement strand
CACGACGACGACCGACGAGGTCCTCTTCGACGCCGGGAAGAGCCGCCTGACGAACATCGCCAAGGCCATCCTCGACGGCGTCGCGCTCCGCCTGAAGAACAACCTCTCGGCGACGTGCGCGATCGCCGGCTGGACGGACCCGAAGGAGAAGGGGGACCGGACGGCGCTCGCGAAGGCGCGCGCCGAGGCCGCGAAGGACTACCTCGTGAAGCGGCACGGCATCGACGCCGGGCGGATCGCGGTCGAGGCCCGCGGCGACGGCGACGCGCCCGACGCGACGCGGAACCGCCGCGCGCTCGTCACCGTCACGTTCCCCTGACCGGAGCGCCGCTCCCGCGGCGTAAACTGCGGGGGCGGCGTGGATAGCGGTTTCTTCTCGACCGGGACGTTCTCGTCCGGGCCTTCGCCCGGGCTCCCGGGCGTCTTCCGGTCGCGGGCCCTCGGCGTCCTCGCGACGGCCGCCGTCGTCGGGCTCCTGTGGGCCGGGAAGATCCTCTTCGTCACCTTCTTCTTCGCCCTCTTCCTCTCCCTCGCCCTGCAGCCCTTCGTCGTCCTCCTCGAGCGGATCCGCGTCCCGCGGTCCCTCGCCGTCGTCCTCGTCCTCCTGATCCTCGCGGCGCTCGTCACGTTCTTCATCGTCAACGCCCTGGAGCAGATCCAGGCGTTCGTGGGCAACCTCCCCGCGTACCAGACCAAGATCCGGGACCTCACCTCGCGGATGCAGGGGCTCTTCGCCCAGCTCGAGGAGCGGACGCGGCTCCTCCTGCCGGAGGTCGACCGGTCGGTCCGCTCCGTCAAGGTGGAGCAGGGCGCCCTCGAGTCGGTCTCGAAGGTCGCCCTGCAGGTCCGGACCGTCTTCGCCCTCCTCCTCTACGCGGCCGCGGTCCCGATGCTCTCGTTCTTCATGCTGAAGGACCGGGAGAAGTACGGCGGCGCCATCACGCGCATCCTCCGCCTGAAGGGCGGCCGGGCCGCCTCGGACTTCGCCGAGGGGGTGGCGCGGGTCCTCGGCGGCTACGTCCTCGGCGAGCTCTTCGTCGTCCTGATCACGGCGTGCATCACGACGGCCGGCCTGCTCGTCCTCCGGGTCCCCTACGCCTACGTCCTCGGCCCGCTCGCCGGGCTCTGCGTCCTCATCCCGTACGTCGGCGTCATCGTCTCCACGACGCCCGCCCTCGTCGTCGCCTTCCTCGCCGGAACCGACGGGGCGCTGCCGCTGAAGGTCCTCGTCTTCTACTCGTGCGTCCAGTTCCTCGAGGGAAACGTCCTGACCCCTTTCATCGTCGGCAGCCGCGTCCGGCTCCACCCGCTCGCCGTCCTCGTCGCCTTCCTCTTCTGGGGGATCCTCTGGGGCGTGCCCGGCGCCATCCTCGCCGTCCCCCTCACGGCCACGGCCAAGGTCGTCGGCGAGCGGTTCGACCGCTTCGCCCCGTGGGCCGCGCTGCTCGGCGACCGGACCCCCGACCCCGAGCCGAAGGAGAGCCCGGAAGCGGCCGCGGCAGAGTCCCCGAAGGCCTGATCCCCCGTCAGCCGACGTTCCGCCGGCGGACGGCGATCAGGCCGCCGAGGAGCCCGGCGGCGACGCCGCCCCCGACGAGGAGCGCGGCCGAGGCCGGCGGCAGGAACCGGAGGCCGAGGAGGGCCACGAGGTTCTCCGGCGCCCGCCCGCCCCACGCGAGGAGGGCGCGGTAGGCCAGGCCGAGGAGCCCGAGGGCCAGGAGGCCGCCGAGGAGCCCCTGGAGGAGCCCTCCCACCACGAACGGGCCCCGGATCAGGAACTCCGGCGCGCCGACGAGGCGCAGGATGTCGATCTCCTCGCGGTGGAGGAGGATCGTCAGCCGGACCACGTTCGCGATCGTGAACGCCGCCCCGAGCACGAGGACGACGGCGAAGGCCCCCCCGGCCGCGCGCGCCACGCCGACCGCCCCCCGGAGCCTCCGGACCCACTCCAGGTCGAACTGGACCTCCTCGGCGGCGCGCTGCGCCGCGAGGTTCTCGAGGAGCCCGGGGAGCGCCGCCGACGCCGCGGCATCCGGCGCGAGGACGATCTCGAGCGACTCGGGAAAGGGATTCGTCGGCAGCGTCGCCGCGGCCGCCGCCAGGGACCGGAACCACGTGGAGAACCGGGCCCGCGCCTCGTCGGGCGTCACGCGCGTCACCTTCGCCGCGAGCCGCGACTCGCGGGCGATGCGCGCGATCTCCGCGCGGTCCGCGTCCGTGGCGCCCGGGCGGAGGAAGACCGTGACGGCCGTTTCGCCGCGCACCGCCTCCGCCAGGCCCCGCAGGTTCTCGGCCGCCAGGAGAAAGGCGCCGACGAGCAGGAGCGAGACGGCGATGACCAGGATCGACACGCCCGTCATCCGGCGCGCGCGGACGAGGCCGGAGACCGCCTCGTCCAGGAGGGTGGCGAGCGCCACGCCCGCCCTCACGCGCTCCCCTCCGAGAGCCCTTCCCGGACCTGCCCCTTCTCCAGCGTCAGACAGCGCCGGCCCGCCGTCCGGATCAGGTCCTGGTCGTGCGTGGCGACGAGGACGGTCGTCCCGCGGACGTTCACGTCGGCGAAGAGCTTCATCACCTCGAGGGCGAGGCGGTGATCGAGGTTGCCCGTCGGCTCGTCGGCGATGAGGAGGCTCGGGTCGTTCACGAGGGCGCGGGCCAGGGCGACCCGCTGCTGCTCGCCCCCCGAGAGCTCCTCCGGATACGCGCTCATCCGGTGATGGAGCTCCAGCATCCGGAGGACCTGGTACGCGCGCCGCCGGCGCTCGGCGGGCGCCTCGCCGAGGTACTTGAGGACGTACGTGACGTTCTCCAGGACCGTGCGGGAGGGAAGGAGCTTGTAGTCCTGGAAGACGACCCCCATCGACCGCCGGAGCGCGGGGACCCGCGAGAGGCGCATCGCCGAGACGTTCATGCCGTTCACGATCAGCTGGCCGTCGGTCGGCCGCTCCGCGCGGTAGATGAGGCGGAGGAGCGTCGTCTTCCCCGCGCCGGACGGGCCCGTCAGGAAGAGGAACTCCCCCTTCCGCACCTGGAACGAGACGTCCTTCAGGACGCGCCGGCCCTGGTACTCCTTCGTGACGCGGTAGAACTCGATCACGGGGCCTGTTCCAGCTCGGACTTCAGCAGCCGGTTCACGACGGCGGGGCTCGCCTTCCCGCCGGTCGCCTTCATGACCTGGCCGACGAACCAGCCGAAGGTCGCCGCCTTGCCCCCGCGGTAGGTCGCCACCTGAGACGGGTTCCCGGCGACGATCCGGCGGACCGCCTCCCGGATCGGCCCTTCGTCCGTGATCTGGACGAGCCCCTTCTCGCGGATCAGCTCGTCCGCGGTCCGTCCCGTCGCGACGAGGTCGGGAAGGAGCTCCTTGGCGATCTTCCCGGAGACCGTGCCGTCGTCGATCCGGGCGACGAGGCCCGCGAGGACGGCCGGGGCCACGGGGACGCGTCCGGCCTGCTTGTCCGCGTCGGTCATCCGCCCGAGGAGGTCCGAGAGGAGCCAGTTCGCCAGCCCCTTCGGGTTCGCGGGGTGCGCCGCCACGGCCTCCTCGTACCAGTCGGCGAGCGGGCGCGAGAGGCAGACGAGGTCCGCGTCGGCGGGCGGAAGCCCGAGGGACGACGCGAGCCGCGCGGCCCGGGCCTCGGGGAGCTCGGGCAGGGCGCTCTCCACCGCGGCCCGCCAGGCGTCGTCGACGACGAGCGTCCCGAGGTCGGGCTCGGGGAAGTAGCGATAGTCCATCGCCTCTTCCTTCGACCGCATCGGCTTCGTCGTCCCGGCCGCCGGATCCCAGAGGCGCGTCTCCTGGACGACCGTCCCGCCGGCCGCGAGAAGAGCCGCCTGCCGCCCGATCTCGTGCTCCAGCGCCTTCTTCACGTGGGCGATGGAGTTCAGGTTCTTGATCTCGACCTTCGTCCCGAGCGGGGCGGTGCCGGCCGGGCGGAGGGAGACGTTCGCGTCGCAGCGGAGCGACCCTTCCTCCATGTTCCCGTCCGAGGCGTCCACCCACCGGACGAGCCGGCGGAGCTTCACGAGGAAGTCGTACGCCTCGTCCGCCGAGCCGAGGTCGGGCTCCGTGACGATCTCGACGAGCGGGGTCCCGGCGCGGTTGAGGTCGACGAGCGAGACGCCGGAGGGAAGATCGTCCCAGGGGAACTCGTGCATCGACTTCCCCGCGTCCTCCTCGAGGTGGATCCGGTGGAGCCGGACGAGCCTCGGCCCCGCCGCCGACCGGACCTCGACGCCCCCGCCGGTGGCGAGCGGACGGTCGTACTGGGAGATCTGGTACCCCTTCGGCAGGTCGGGGTAGAAGTAGTTCTTCCGCGCGAAGACCGAGCGCGCCTGCACGGCGCCGCGGGTCGCCAGGACGACGCGCATCGCGAGCGTCACCATCTCGCGGTTCAGGACCGGGAGGACGCCCGGGTAGCCGAGACAGACCGGGCAGACGGCCGTGTTCGGCGGCGCGCCGAAGACGACCGGGCAGGAGCAGAACGCCTTCGACCGCGTCCGGAGCTGGCAGTGGACCTCGAGGCCGATGACGGGCTCGAACGGCGCGGGGGGCATCGCGGAAGTCTAGCGAATCCCGCCCGCGTCTTTCTCGCGCGCGATCGTAAGATCCCGCGTGGAAACCTGACGGAGATCGCGTGACCCGCTTCGACCTCTTCCTCTTCTCCACCGCCCCGGAGACGATCCGCCCCGCCGCGGCGGCGGGAATCGCCGGCTTCATCATCGACTGGGAGTGGATCGGCAAGGAGGAGCGGCAGACGGCCGCCGACACCGAGGTCAACCGCGACACCGTCGAGGACCTCCGCCGCGCCCGGGCGGCGACGCGCGCGCGCCTTCTCTGCCGGCTGAACGCCGTCGGGGAGACGACGGCGCGCGAGATCGAGGAGGCGATCGAGGCCGGCGCCGACGAACTCCTCCTCCCGATGATCCGCTCCCCGCGCGACGTGGAGGCCGTCCTCGCGCGCGTCGGCGGCCGGTGCGGCGTCGGGATCCTCGTGGAGACCGTCGACGCGGCCGGCCGGGCCTGCGAGCTCGCGTCCCTCCCCCTCTCGCGCGTCTACGTCGGCCTCAACGACCTCGCGATCGAGCGCCGCACGCCCCACATCTTCGCCCCCCTCGCCGACGGGCTCCTCGACCGGATCCGGGAGGCCGTGGACCGGCCGTTCGGGTTCGGCGGCCTGACGGTTCCCGAGCGCGGCCACCCCCTTCCGTGCCGGCTCCTCATCGCCGAGATGGCCCGTCTCCGGTGCGACTTCAGCTTCCTGCGCCGCTCCTGGCGCCGCGACACGGCGGGGCGCGACCCCGCCGTCGAGGTGCCCCGCCTCCTCGTCGCTCTCGAAACGGCCCGCCGGCGGACCCCGGCCGAGGTCGCCTCCGACCGCGAGGAGCTCCTCGAGACCATCGCTTCCGGCCGCGTCCCGGGGCTCGGAAAGGACTCTCCCGGTGTTTCCGCCTGACGGCCGCGTCCTCGTCACCGGCGCGGCGGGAGTGCCCGGGGCGCGCCCC
>DAOMFB010000221.1:0-5514 GCA_035429585.1 Thermoanaerobaculia bacterium | reverse complement strand
GAAGGGTGGGGTCTGGATCCTCGGCGGCCTCCTCCGCGGCGGCGGTGTCGCCGCCATCACCCGGTGGCGGACGCGGTCGCTCGAGAGCGAGCGGGAGCGGCTGGAGACGGCCGTGGCGGAGCGGAGCGCGGAGCTGGCGGCGATGAACCGGGAGCTCCAGGAGGCGTCGCTCACCGATCCCCTCACGGGGCTCCGCAACCGGCGCTTCTTCTCGACGGAGATCGGCCGCGAGACCGCGAAGGTCCTCCGCGCCTTCCGGCCGGCCGGCGGCGGGCCGCCTCCCGAGGGGCGCGACCTCGTCTTCTACCTCGTGGACCTCGACCACTTCAAGGAGATCAACGACCTCTACGGGCACGACGTCGGGGACGGGGTGCTCGTCGAGGTGGCGACGCGGCTCGGGAACGTCGTCCGGAAGTCCGACTGGCTGATCCGCTGGGGCGGCGAGGAGTTCCTCATCGTCTCGCGCGAGGGGGACCGGCAGCAGGCCCGCCTCCTCGCCGAGCGCATCCTCTCCGTCGTCTCCCGCGAGCCGATCGACCTCGGCAAGGGACGGAGCGTCTGGCGGACCTGCTCGGTCGGGTGGGCGGTCTTCCCGTGGCTGCCCGCGGCTCCCGAGGCCGTGAGCTACGACGAGGTGCTGCGGCTGGCGGACCGCGCGCTGCTCCTGGCCAAGCGGTCGGGGCGGCACCAGTCGGTGGGCCTCCTCCCGATCGGGGACGGGGCGGCCGGGCTCGAGGAGGCGCAGGCCGCCGTCCGCCAGCCGGTCCTGGACGGCGAGGAGCAGGCGCTCTGCCTCGTCCGGTCGCTCGGCCCGATCACGCCGGAGTAGCGGGGGCGCCGAGCGCGTCGCCGAGCGCCGCGGGGAGGTCGGGGAACCGGAACCGGAAACCGAGGTCGAGCGCCCGCTTCGGCACGAGGCGCTGCCCGTCGAGGACCATCGTGGCCATCTCGCCGAGGAGGAGGCGGACGGCGGGGGCGGGAGCCGGGACGACGGCCGGCCGCCCCAGGGCCCGGCCCAGCGCGGCCGCGAAGTCGCGGTTCCGGACCGGGCGCGGCGCCGTGGCGTTGAGGGCGCCGGAGGCCGCGGGGTTCGCGAGCGCGAAGCGGACGAGCTCCACGAGGTCGTCGCGGTGAATCCACGACATCCACTGGTTCCCGGATCCGATCGGGCCCCCCGCGAAGGCCCGGAAGGCGGGAAGCATCTTCGCGAGGGCGCCGCCCCCGGAGGCGAGGACGACGCCGATCCGCAGCCGGACCACCCGGATCCCGGCCGCCTCCGCCCCGGAGGCCGCCCGCTCCCACGCCACGCAGGTCCTCGAGAGGAAATCGTCCCCGGGCGGTGCGTCCTCGCCCAGCTCCTCGTCTCCCCGCGCGCCGTAGTAGCCGACGGCCGAGGCCGCGACGAGAACCGCCGGCTTCCTCGCGGCGGCGGCCATCGCCTCGACGAGGCGCCGGGTGCCGTCCACGCGGCTGCCCTCGATCCGGGCCTTCGCGGACGGCGTCCACCGCTGGGCGACGCTCTCGCCCGCGAGATGGACGACGGCGTCGGCGCCGTCCACGCCGGCCGTGACGCCGCGCGGAGGGACCACGACGTCGACTCCGTCGTCGCGGAGCCTCGCGACGAGGCGCGACCCGATGAAACCCGTCCCCCCGGTCACGACGACCCGCATCGCGCGCCTCCGCGCCGCATCGTAGCCGCTCCCCGCGCCGTATAGTGAAGACGATGCGCCGGCCGCCCCGGATCGGCCTCCTCCTCGGGAGCGCGCTCGTCGTCGCGAGCGGGGCCGCGCGCGCCGGCGGGGTGCCGCCCCTCGATCCCGAGCTCCTCGCGCGGCGGGTGGCCCGGAACCAGGAGCTCGTCGAGCGGCGGTGGGGCGGCGCGACGTACGACCTCCTCGAGGTGAGGACCCGGCTCGGAAAGGACGGCCGCCCGACCCGGACCGGGCGGCGGCTCTTCTACGTTCTGGCCGGGGAGAACGGCGGGGACGGGACGCGGGAGCTGGTCGAGGTGGACGGGCGGCCCGCCACGCCGGAGGAGGTCCGGGAGGCCACGTCGGAGGACGCGAAGCGCCACCGGCGCCTCGAGGAGCGCGCCGCGAAGCGGACCGCGGCGCCTCCGGAGATGACGGGCGACGAGGACCCGCTCGTCGGCGACCGGCGCCTCTCGGAGCTGCTCGCCCGCTACGAGCTGACCTTCGTGTCGGAGGAGGTCCTCGAGGGCCGGCCGGTCTACGTCCTCGACTTCGCGGCGCGGCCCGGCCTGCCGGCGCAGACGCTCGCGGACCGGGCCCTCGCCGCGCTCGAAGGACGGGTCGTCATCGACGCCGCGGACCTCCAGGTTGCTTCGCTCGAGGCGCGCCTGACGCGCGACCTGAAGGTGGCCGGCGGGCTCGCGGCGAGCGTGAAGGACGCCCGCGTCGTCTACCGGGCCGCCCGGCTCGGCGCGGGGCTCTGGTTTCCCTGCCGCGTGGACCTGCACGTGGCCGGGAAGAAGGCCGTCTTCTTCCGGCTCGACACCGCCTTCCGGTTCGAGTTCGCGAACCTGAAGAGCTTCCGGGTCGAGACGGAGGCGGTCGTCGGAGGGCCTGGGGAACCTCGCTCGGATCCGTCCCCGCCCTGACGGCCGCCGCCCCCCTTAGAATCGCCCCGATGACGCCCTCCCAGCGACGCACGGCCCTCGGCGGCGGCTTCCTGCTCGCCGCCCTCCTCTTCGCCTTTTCGTGGCGGGCCTCCCTCGTGCCGGCCTCCCACCCCGATCACGACCACGGGATGCTGAACCTCGACGCCGGGGGCCGCCTGATGGTCGCCCGGCGCGACGGCTCCGAGCGGAACCTCGTCGGCCGCCCCGAGAAGGTCATGATCGTCCACTTCTTCACGCCGGGGGCCCCCGGGGCGCCGGAGGAGCTGGCTGCCGTCTTCCGGGCGCAGGGGGCCCTGAAGGCCGACCGCGGCCTCGACTGGGTCCTCATTGCCCGGAAGACCGACTTCGCGACGCTCGACGCCTGGCTCTCCGCCAGCCAGCTCGTCCCCCCCGCCCCGGAGACCCTCTACGTCGACCGGACGGGGGACACGAGCGACAAGCTCGGCTGCAAGCGGCCGCTCGAGACGATGTACTACAACCCCGACGGGAAGCTCGCCTCCCAGACGCGCGGCCCCGGCCGGTGGGAGCTCGAGGCGGCCTCGAGGATCGCGCAGGCCCGCGGCGGCGGGACGATCGAGTAGCCCCTACTTCTTCGCCGGCGGCGGGTCGGCCGCGGCGTGGTCGGAGGCGTACTTCCAGACGCCGTCCTTCTCGACCGCGACCGCGCACCAGGTCCCCGTCTCCGTCGTCGGCGCGCCGCCGGCCTTCGGGACCGTCGTGACCTTCCAGGCTCCCCAGCCCGCCGAGACCTTGCCGGCCGAGCGGTAGTGGGAGTCCATGACGGCGGCATCCGTCACCTTGACGTCCTTGAGCCAGCCCGCGTAGGCCTCCGCGATCGCCTTTTTGCCCTTGATCGCGCCACTCCCGGGGAGGACGAGGACGGCGTCGTCGGCGTAGAGGGCGGCGCAGGCGGCGGCGTCGTTCGCCCGCATCGCCTTGACCCAGGCGCTGTCGACCGTCGTGAGCCCGTGCTTCGGCGCAGCCGGCTCGGCGGCGAGGACGGGGGAAGCGGCGAGAGCCAAGCAGAGGAAGAGCGCGATCCGGGTGACGTGTTTCATGGATCCTCCTGTTTTCCGCCGATGATACAGAGATTCTCTCTCACCGGGCGCGCGGCCCGTCAGGGGGCGATCATCGCCTCCCAGACGGCGCGGGACATCCTCCGGGACGCTTCGAGGACGCGCTGGCGCCCCTCGTCGCTCGCCCCGAAGTCGTTCGCGAGGATCACGAGCACGTACTCGCGTCCGTCGGGCAGCCGGACGACGGCGGCGTCGTGCTGGACCGACGAGGTCTCCCCGGTCTTGTGCCCGACGACCGCCCCCGACTGGGGGTGGAGACCGGCAGGGATCTGGTCGTTGTGCATCTGTCCCGTCAGGATCTCCCACGCTTTCGCTCTCGCGGCGGCCGAGAGCTTCGGCGTCCGGACGGCCGCCTCCATGAGGGCCGCCATCCCGGCCGCGTCGGTCTCGTTGTTGAGCCCCTTCTCGTAAGCCTTCGAGTCCTCGACGCAGCGGCGGACCTTCACCGTCGGGGCCCCGAGCTCGTCGGTGAACTTCTGGACCGCCCCGGGGCCGACCTTCGAGACGACGATGTTCGTCGCCAGGTTCGAGGAGCGGACGATCATCTCGCGGACGAGGAACTCGAGGGTCGCGCTCTTTCCGAGGAGCTCCAGCGTGGGCCCTTCGTCCTCCGGGTCGAGGCCGTCGGGGGCGATCGAGAAGAGCGAGCCGTCGACGAGCGACCGGAACTCGTTATTCACGGGCAGCTCGTCCGAGAGCTTCAGGGACCCCTCGTCGACGCGACGGAGGACCTCGAGCATCACGGCGGTCTTCATGGTGCTCGCGGCGTGCATCGGGACCGAGGGATTCTTCGAAAGCGAGAGACCGCTCCCGAGATCCTTGAAGACGATCCCGAAGCGCGCCCCGCTGCCGTCCGCGATCGCGTCGAGAGCGCGCGTCAGGTCGCGCACCTTCGCCTCGGACAGCTCCGGTCCACGCTTCTCATTCGAAGAACTCTTCAATCTCCGGGCATACCGGAAGAGCGGCTTGAGAAACGGGCTGTCGAACGGCGTGATCTGGACGCCGGGCACGTTGTGGCGCGTCGACTGGAGGACCGTTCCGTCCCCGATCCACATCGCCTCGTGGTCGATCCTGTTCTCCGTCCCGAAGAAGAGGAGGTCTCCCGGCTCGAGGGCCTCGAAGGCCACGGGGACGAGCCGGGGGTCCCGGAAGGCCTGCTCGTAGCTGTTCCGCTTCAGCGTCACGCCGTGCTCCGAGAAGATCCGCTGCATCAGTCCCGAGCAGTCGAATCCGGCCGGCGTCGTCCCCCCCCACGTGTACGGCGCGCCGAGGAACCTCCTCCCGAAGGCGATCCATGAGGAGGGGGAGCGCAGCGGGGGCGTCTCGTCGAACGGAAGGAGGGCGACGTCCGGCTGCGCGACGAATCCGACCCGCCCGTCCGGCAGGGAGACCCGCATCCAGGAGAACCCGGCTCTCTCCTCGCGTTCGAGGAAACCCATCCTCGATCCGACCGGGGCGGTGAGGAGCGGACGCGCCGCCGTGAAGGACGGGGACGCGTAGACGTGCGCGAAGTTCGAGGTGACGCGCGCGACCCTTCCCGTGGGCGGCGGCGTCGGCGCGCCGCGGCGGATCGAGCGCTCGGGGATCCAGGCCGTGTTGCCGTCCGCCGTCCGCACCCGCGCGAAGCCCGCCGTCGTCTCCAGGGCCTGAAGCGGCTCGCCGAGGATCGCCTGCGAGTCGACGGGGCCCGTCTCGTCGGGGCGGGCGTACAGGTTCTCGGTCGCGGCCGTCACGACGGCGGGAACGGGAGCCGAGCCCCCGGGGGCTTCCGGCGCGAGGGCCGCGAGGCACAGAGGG
>DAOMFB010000220.1:0-5526 GCA_035429585.1 Thermoanaerobaculia bacterium | reverse complement strand
GGGCGGTCTCGACCTGGCGCGCGGCGAGCTGTTCCCCTGGATCGCCTCGGGAGAGGGGAATGAGGCGCTCCGGAGGGAGGTCCGGCGCCTCGAGGGGAGGATCTCGCTCTCCGTGGCGCGGCTTTCCGGACCCGTCGCGCGGCCGGGGATGTGGGACTACGAAGCGAGCGGATCGCTCCGGGACCTCGACCTGGACGCCGCCTTCCTCCCGGCGCCGCTCGCGGTGAAGTCGGGAGAGTTCCGGATCGACCCGGAGACGATCCGCGCGACGGGACTCGCGGCGACGACGATGGACGCGGACCTCGCCGTCTCCGGGAGCTTCGGCGGCTTCCGAGGCGGAGCCTGGAGGCTCGACGCGACGGCGAACGGCGAGATGGGCCCCGAGGCGGTCCGCTGGACATGGGAGCGGGCTTCCCTCCCCGCCGACTTCCGTCCCGCCGCGCCGCTCGCGCTGAAGGGCGTACGTGTCGGGCTCGCCAGGACCGGAGCGCTCTCGCTCGCCGGGGGCTTCGCCATCCGGGAGGGTCCCGCCGTCATGCTCGATCTGGTGGCCGACGCCGACGGGACGGACGTCCGGCGACTCGCGATCGTCGACGGCCCGTCGGACGCCACGATCTCGCTCGGCCTCCGGAAACGGGAGTTCGCTGCCGGTTTCTCGGGCCGCCTCAGCGCGGAGACCCTCGAGGCGCTCCTTGCGAGGAAGCGGCAGCGGCACGGCCGGCTGGAAGGGGACTTTCGCAGCGCCGTCCCGCGCGACCATCCCGGCGGCGCCACCGCCGAAGGGTGGCTGAAGGTGTCGGACCTCGCGGTTCCCACCCCGGCCGGCGAAGTCCGGGTCGAAGGCCTCGACCTTCGCGCGTCGGGAGGGCGGCTGTCGGCGGCCTCTTCCTCCCTCGTTCTCGACGGGCAGCGGCTCTCCGTCACGGGAAGCGCGGGGTTCCGGGACGACGGGCTCGTTCTCGACCTCGACGCTGTGACCGACGCTCTCTCGTGGGAGCGGATCGAAGAGGTCCTCGACCGGGTGCAGAAGCGGGAGAAGAAGACCTCGGCCGGCGGAGCCCGGGAATCCGGCAAGGGCGCGGAGACGGCGGAGACGGCCGAGGCCGCGCAACCCGCGGCCGGAATCCCCGGGGTCCTCGGGGAGGTGCGCTTCGCCCTCGGATCGTTCTCGTTCGGGAAGCTCGAATGGAAGCCGGTCCTCGGCAGCGTCCGGCTCGAGAAGGAGACGACGACGGTCGCGGTTCGGCAGGCCGACCTCTGCGGCATCTCGACGACCGGCGAGGTGAGGCTCCTGCGCGCCGGGGACGCCTCGCTCGAGGCCTGCGTCTCCGCCGCGGGGGAAGACATCAACGTCCCCCTGACGTGCCTCGGCTTCTCCCAGGCGCGCCTGACGGGCCGCTACGAGGCGAGCCTCGAGGCGGAGGCGACGGGCGAGGCGTCGAGTCTCCCGGACCTCCTCCGGGGCCCTCTCTCCCTCAAGGCCTCGAACGGCCGGATCGCGAAGGCGAACGTCCTGACGAGAATCCTCGACGTCCTGAACGTGACGAACCTCTTCTCCGGAATGGCCCGGAGCACGCTCGGCGAGGCGCTCACGTACCGGGACCTGTCGATCGGGGGGTGGCTGGACGGGAGTGTCGTCCGGCTCGACGACGTGACGCTGAAGACGCCGTCCTTCACCCTGGCGACGACCGGAGAGGTGGACGCCCGGGAGCGGACGGTGAACCTGACGGTCCTCGCGCGGCCTTTCTCGACGGTCGACAGGGTCATCGGGTGGATCCCCGTCCTCCGCTACGTCCTCGGAGGGAACTTCGCGTCGGTGGGGGCGAGGGTGACGGGAAGCCTGGACGACCCGAAAGTCGACCTGTCTCCGGCGAAGGACGTCACGCAGGGGCTGGTGGACATCCTGGGACGGGCCGTGAAGTGGCCGGTCCACGCCGTCGACCCGAAGGGGCCCTGAGGGGCGCGGCCGGCCCCGTCCCGCCTAATTGAACCAGATGAACTGGTAGGCGGCTCCGTAGGTCGTGAAACGGGTGCCGACGCGCGAGCTGACGCCGCTGGCCACGGAGAACTTCACCGTGTGACGCCGCGCGACGGGGATCGAGACCGTCGCCCCGATCCGGCTGTTGGACTGTCTCGTGTTGCCCGGGACGCCGTTCGAATATAACCGCCCGCCGACGTAATACGTGGCGTCCGCCGCGACCCAGAGTCCGGGGCGGACGGTGTAGCCGACGTGGGCCTGGAAGCTCCAGAGCGGGTCCTGCGAACGGTCGACCGTCCCCGCCGGGAACGCCTCCGGGTTGTGCGTGAAAAGCCAGACGCCCGCCGCGGCCTCGAGCGTCCAGCGCCCGGTCGGGAACGACAGCCCGAATTCGGGCTTGAAGGCCCATCGGTTCGTTCCGAGGTTGATCAGCTTGTCCGGGCTGTACTGCCCGGTCGGCGTGCTGACGACGAGGCTGAACCCGAGCGTCGTCTCGGGTTTCGTGCGAGCGAACTCCTGCGGCGTCAGCGCCGGCCCGCCGAGGAGGTTCACGACGAACCGGAACCGGGCGTCGGCGAGGCCGGACCGGGTGATCTTCTGGTGCTCCTCGGCGACGTTCCCGTTGACCGAGCCCCACGCGTACGGGACGCCGACGGCGGCGCTCGCGATCCGTCCGAAGAGAGAGAACGAGTGCCCGTACCCGGTGGTTACGCCGTTGATGTAGGCGTGAACGTCGGTGATCGGGAGCGACGGGTCGAAGAGGACCTCGCCCGACTGGTACGAGTAGGCGAGGAGGACGAAGTTGGTTCCCTTCGGGGCCGGAGAATAGGCGCGCGGTTCCAGCTCCTGCGCCGGGGCCGGGAGCGCGCGGATCGCAAGCCCGAGAAGGATCACGGCAAGGGGGCGTTGCACGGGGCGGAGAATGGCACGAATCCGGGCGCCGAAAAAGGGGACGGCCGCGAATCTAGAATCGGGCGGGAGGCCGACCGACGTGGACCCGGAGACGATGACTGCCGACGCGGTTCGAGCCGAGCTGCGGGCACACCGCGAGTTCGAGGCTCTGACCGCGGATCTCCTGACGACGTTCGTCAGCCTTCCGTCCGGAAAGGTGGACGACGCGATCGAGTCGGCCCAGCGGCGCGTCTGCGAGCTTCTCGGATTCGAGATCTCCGCGCTCTGGCAGTGGGCCGAGGGAACGCGCCGGTTCCTCCGGATGACCCACTACCACCGTCTCCCCGACGGGCCGCCGGTGCCGGATCTCTTCGACGCCGACGAGACGTTTCCGTGGTGCCGCGACGAGGCCCTCGCCGGCCGGACCTTCGCCTACCGGTCTCTCGACGAGCTCCCGCCCGGGGCCGCCCGGGACCGGGCGACGCTCACGCACTTCGGCGTCCGGTCCGGCCTGAACCTTCCGCTCTCGACGGGGGGCGGTCCCGTTCTCGGCGTCATCAGCTTCAATACCGTCAGCGCGGAGCGGGGATGGCCGGAGGAAGTGGTCCGGCGCCTTCGGTTCGTCGCCCAGATCTTCGCCGGAGCGATCGGCCGGAAGGTGGCGGACGAGGCGCTCCGCGAGAGCGAGGAGCGCCTCCAGCTCGCGGCGGAGTCGGCCGGCGTGGGGCTCTGGAGACTGGACCTCGAGACGTCCTCTCTCTGGCTCACGGAGCAGGCGCGGCAGTACTTCGGCATTTCCGGGAGCGATCCCGTCTCCCTGGGCCACATTCTGGAGGCCGTGGTTCCCGAGGACCGGCCCCGGATCCTCGAGGCGATCCGGGAGGTCGCCGAGAGCGGAAACGAAGGGAGCGTCGAATACCGCCTCCTCTCCCCGGACGGCGCCGAGCGCTGGCTCGCCTCCCGTGGGCGCGCCCAGAAGGGCCCGTCCGGGAGGGCGGAGAGCGTCATGGGGGTGACCGTCGACGTCACGGAGCGAAAGCGGGCCGAGAGCGAGCTGCACGACCTGAGCCGGCGGCTGATCCTCGCCCACGAGGAGCAGCGCGCCCTTCTGGCGCGCGAGCTGCACGACGACCTCACGCAGCGGATCGCGGCTCTGGCGATCGACGCGGGCCTCGCGGAGCGCTCCGCCCCGGGAGGGGCCCGGAAGGACGCGCTCAGGGGAATCCGCGAGGGGCTCGCGGCCCTGAGCGAGGACGTTCACTCCCTCTCGTACCGGCTCCACCCGTCCGTCCTCGACGACCTCGGGCTCGCCGAGGCGATCGAGGCGGAGTGCGAGCGGTTCCGGCGGCAGGGTCCGGGCGACGTTGCGGTCGACCTCTGTCCGGTCCCCGCGGCCCTCTCGCCGGACGCGGCGCTCGGTCTCTTCCGCGTCGTGCAGGAGGCGCTCCGGAACGTCGCGCGCCACGCGAAGGCGACGTCCGCGGCCGTCACGCTGGAACACCGCAGCGGGGGCCTGGCGCTGATGGTCCGGGACGACGGCGTCGGTTTCGATCCGGCCGCCGCGAGGATGCCGAGGAGCCTCGGGCTCGCCAGCATGCGCGAACGGGTCCACCTCCTCGGAGGAACGCTCGGCATCGAGAGCGCGCCCGGCCGCGGGACGTCGATCGCGGCGTGGGTCCCGGTGGGCGGAGGGCCGCCGTGACCGGCCCGGGCCGGCCCCGCGTCCTCCTCGCCGACGACCATCGCCTCGTGGCCGAGGGGTTGAAGAGCCTTCTCGCCCCCGAGTTCGACCTCGTCGGGGTCGTGGAGGACGGCCGGGCGCTCCTCGAGGCGGCCCGGACCCTCCGTCCCGACGTCGTCGTCGCCGACATCACGATGCCGGGGCTGAGCGGCATCGAGGCGCTGGCGGAGCTCCGGCGGAGCGGAGACCGGGTTCCCGTCGTCTTCCTCACGATGCACCGCGACGTGGCGTACGCGCGGCGGGCGCTGGACGCCGGGGCGGCGGGCTTCGTCCTCAAGCACTCGGCGCCCGCCGAGCTCGTCTCGGCGATCCGCGCGGCGCTCGCCGGGAAGACCTGGCTGACGCCCCAGATCGCAGGCCAGGTGCTCGACGCCCTGAAGGAAGGACCGGCCAGGGCGACGGACCCCGTCGCCTCCCTCACCTCCCGCCAGCGCGAAGTCCTCCAACTCCTCGCGGAAGGGCGCTCGGCCAAGGAGATCGCCTCGTCCCTCGGCATCTCGGCCCGGACCGTGGAGTACCACAAGTACCAGATGATGGAGACGCTCGGAGTTCACTCGAGCGCCGAGCTGATCCACTTCGCCATCAAGCACGGCGTCGTCGAGCTCTGACCTGCTCGGGCGGCCGTCTCCCGCGCGGGCGGCCGGGAGTTTCCCGGGGCCGGACCCCGTAGTTTTCCTAGGTCACCTGAGACCGGCTCTCGACTAGGCTTCGCCGTAACGTGACGGACGCCACTGCCCCCGAGAAGCGGAGGGGCGCGGGCGGGCCGGCCCCCGGCTCCGGGTCGCCCCCGAAGTGCGTCCTCCTGGCGGGGCGGCACCAGGGCCTCGCGGAAGCCCTCCGAGGCCCTCTCGAGACGGCGTTCGAGGTGGTCGTGGTGGTCCCCGACGAGACGGCCGCCTGGGCGGGGGGGGACAGG
>DAOMFB010000219.1:0-5533 GCA_035429585.1 Thermoanaerobaculia bacterium | reverse complement strand
GAGCGCCACGGTCCGGTACCCGAGGAGCTCCACGAAGACGTTCCCCTGCTCGTCGAGGACGCGGACGTCGAACGAGGCGCCGCCGTCCACGGCCGTCGCGACGGCCCAGAGGCGCGCCTCCCCAGCGTCCTCTTCGCCGCGGAAGACCCGGACCGAGCCGATCGCGGCGGGAAGGGCGCGCCGCTCCTTCGTGGCGACCTCCCAGAGCCCGGCCGTCTGGAACGCCAGCTCGATGAGTCGGGGCGCCACGAGAGAGGCCGCCCCCGGGGGCTCGGCGTTCGGAGGGAGGGCGCGGGCCAGGAGGCCCCAGGCCGTGTCGCCGTCGACGCGGACGCCCTCCAGGACGCGGTAGGCCGGGCCGTGGAAGTAGACGCGGTAGATCGCTTCGCGGCCCACGGGGAGGGGCTTCTTCCGCGACGGAACCTTCACGGAGGCGGCCGGCATCGTCCGGATCCTCTTCGTCATCCGGACGCGCGCGCGGAAGTGGAGATGGACGACGGGAACGAGCCCGGGCTTCGGCTGCGTGACGGAGCCGAGGGTCGCGGTGACGAGGAGGTCGCCGTCCCCGGCGGGGGCCGCCGAGGCCGCGACGTGGAAGGT
The DNA here is from genome assembly GCA_035429585.1 of Thermoanaerobaculia bacterium. Taxonomy (GTDB): domain Bacteria; phylum Acidobacteriota; class Thermoanaerobaculia; order UBA5066; family UBA5066; genus DAOMFB01. Next base: position 4,933 of record DAOMFB010000219.1, on the reverse strand, counting down.
CGAGGGCTGCATCCGGAAGTACTTGAAGGGCCGGACGAACTCCTCGTCCTCCACGGCCTCCACGTTCCAGCCCGGGCAGAGGAGGCTCGCCGCCTCGGCGAACGTCTCGGTCCCCATGACGCCGGGCAGGAGCGGCGTCCCGTCCATGGCGTGGTCGAAGAGGAAAGGCTGCACCTTCGGGTCGAGCGACGTCTCGGCGAGGAGGCCGCCGTGGAGGGGCGCGGCCGTCACCGTTCCGATCGTGACGAGGGGGCGCTCGCGGCGCGCGAGGGCGGCGTTCGCCGCCTCGGCGTCGAGGCCGCCCGAGGCGTCCCACTCGGCGCCGAGGACGCCGAGACGCCCGGCCACGACGATCTCGCCCGAGAAGCCGGAGGAGACCAGCTCGCGCCGGACCGTCGGGATGCCGGCCTCGGGGGGCAGCATGTCGATGCCGGCCGCCTCCATGATCTTCGGGATCGACCCCCGCGTCGCCATCCCGATCCCGCCCCACGCCGTCCAGTCCAGGGTGATCGCGCGGGTCCCGGGGCGGTGGGCGCGGAGCCACGAGGAGATCGACCCGAGAAGCGCGTTGGCGGCGCTGTAGTCGGTCTGGCCGTCGTTCCCGAAGCGCCCGGCGACGGAGCTGAAGACGACGGTCGCGGCGAGCGGCATTCCCTCGGCGGCTCGCAGGAGCGAGAAGAAGCCGTCGGCCTTGATGTCGAAGACGAGGTCGAACTCTCCCGGCTCCTTGTCGGCGAGCTTCCGCGAGATCTCGACGCCCCCGGCGTGGACGAGGACGTCGATCCGGCCGTGGCGCTCGCGGATCTCGGAGACGACCGCCGAGAGCGCCGCGCCGTCGAGGAGGTTGGCGCTCCGCCAGACGGCCGTCCCGCCGGCGGCCTCGACGGCCTCGAGGGACCGGAGCGCGGCGTCCGTCCGCTCGACGCCGAGGATCGCCCGGTCGATGGCGACGGGCGTCGGCTTCTCGCCGCGCGCCTTCGCCTCCTCGATGAGCGCCCGCTTCAGCTTCTCCCGGTCGGTTCGGAAGAGGGCCACGTGCGGGTCGTCGCGCCGGGGCTCGGCCACGAGGTCGAGGAGCCAGAAGGTCCCGCCGCTCGCGGCGGCGAGATCCGCCACGACCGCGCTCGTGATGCCGCCGGCGGCGCCGGTGACGAGGAAGACCGAGTCCGTCCCGAGGGCGAGGCCCGCCGAGCCGTCGCGCGCGGGGCGCTCCTCGAGGCCGATCGTCCAGCGGAGGCCCTCCTTCCGGCCCGTCTCGACGATGCCGGGGTCCCGGAGCGTCTCGGCGAGGAGGGCCTCGGCGACCGCCGGGGCGCTCTCTCCCGGCTCGAAGTCGACGACCTTCACGAGCGCCCCGGGGCGCTCGCGCTTGTACGCCTTCGTGAAGCCGGCGACGCCGCCGCCGAGCGGAGCGCCGGCCGGCGCGGCTCCCTGGCCGAGGAGGCCGCCCATCCGCGTCGCGGAGACGAGGAACGTCCCGGGCGCGGCGACCGACGCGTACAGGACGCGCATCGCCGTGTAGAGGTTCTTGGTCCGCCGGCGGTTCGCCTCCCGGAAGAGAGGCAGGTCGAGTGTCAGGAGCGGCGGTTCGGCGTCGAGGGAAGAGAGCCAGTAGACGCCCTGGATCGACCCCTCGGCGAGCCACGTCCGGAGCTGCGCCTCCAGCGCGGCGGGCGGCCCGTCGGCGAGCGTCAGGACCGATACGCCCCGTTCGGCGAGGCGCGCCGAAAGGGCCGCGGCGACGCCCCCGTCGTCCGGCGCCACCACGACGCGGTCCCCCGGACCGAGCGCCACGCCCGTGGGCTTCATCAGCTCCAGCGGCGGCCGGAGCGACGGAACGGGGACCCGCCGGGGGACGCGGTCCGCGTTCTCGAGCTTCGCCGGCTCCGGCCTCGGGGCCGGGACGGCGGGCGCCGCGGCGCCGGCGAGACCGGGCTTGCGGTCGAGGACGAACTGCACGACGTGCCGGAGCGTCGGGAAGTCGCGGAGCCTGAGGTTCTCCTCGCGGGGAATGTCCCACGTGGCCCGGACGGCGGCGAAGGTCTCGGCCTGCTTGACGGTGTCGACGCCGAGGTCGGCCTCGAGGTCGAGGTCCATCTCGAGCATCTCGGGGGGATAGCCGGTCTTCTCGGCCACGATGGCGAGGACCTTCGTGACGACCTCGTCCGCCGCGGGGGAAGCCGTCGCCGGGGCGTCCGGGCGCTTGTCTTCGAGGGGGAGAGCGGGCGCCGGCGTGGATCCGGCCGCCGGGGCCGCCGGCGCCGCCAGATCGGGCCGGTGGTCGTAGACGAACTTCACGACGTGGCGGAGGGTGGGGAAGTCGCGGAGCTTGAGGTTCTCCTGCCGGGCGATGCTCCAGGTCTCGCGGACGGCGGCGAAGGTCTCGGCCTGCTTGACGGTGTCGACGCCGAGGTCGGCCTCGAGGTCGAGGTCCATCTCGAGCATCTCGGGGGGATAGCCGGTCTTCTCGGCCACGATGGCGAGGACCTTCGTGACGACCTCGTCCGCCGCGGGGGAAGCCGTCGCCGGGGCGTCCGGGCGCTTGTCTTCGAGGGGGAGAGCGGGCGCCGGCGTGGATCCGGCCGCCGGGGCCGCCGGCGCCGCCAGATCGGGCCGGTGGTCGTAGACGAACTTCACGACGTGGCGGAGGGTGGGGAAGTCGCGGAGCTTGAGGTTCTCCTGCCGGGCGATGTTCCAGGTCTCGCGGACGGCGGCGAAGGTCTCGGCCTGCTTGACGGTATCGACGCCGAGGTCGGCCTCGAGGTCGAGGTCCATCTCGAGCATCTCGGGGGGGTAGCCGGTCTTCTCGGCCACGATGGCGAGGACCTTCGTGACGACCTCGTCCGCTGCCGGTTGCGCTGTCGCCGGGGTGAGCGGCGCCTTCTCTTCGACGGGAAGGGCCGGCGGGGACGCGGCGCGGGACGCGGCTGCCGTGCTCGCCGCCGGAGCGACGGCTCTTGCCGCCGTCGGGGGAGGTGCGGAGGCCGCCGGTGCCTGGATTCCCCCGGTGCCGCCGGGGGGCGGCGCCGGGGCGCGCCGGACGGGGGCGTTTCCCCACGACCAGCGGCTCGCGATCGGCGGGCGGGCGGGGACCCCCTTCGAGCCGATGCGGAGGTTCCGCTTCACGACCTCCAGCTCGGCGGCGTCGTCGCCGGAGACGTCGGCCAGCCACCGCCGGTAGAGCGCCTTGTCGTCCACCCGGTCGAGCGGGCCGGGGACGCGTCGCGTCAGCGTCAGCGAGATCTGCGAGCCGAAGCCCGCGGCGAGGTGGATCGCGTAGGAGACGGCGTACCGGCCGCCGCGCGAGAGGTTGAGCGGGCCGAGGTCCGGGTCGACCTCGCGGAAGTTCGGAACGGGGGGGACGATGCCGTGCTCGAGGATCTTGACGGCGATGACGTCCTCGATGCCGACCCCCATCGGGTGGCCGGTGAACCCCTTCGTGTTGGCGACGACGATGTCGCTCGCGGCCGGCCCGAAGACGTGGCGGAGGGCCACCACCTCGGCGGCGGCGCTCCCGCCGCGGGCCGGCGTGAAGGTCTCGTGCGACATGAAGACGGTCTGGCGGGCCATCTCCCGCCGGTCGACGCCGAAGCGGCGCTCCGCCGAGGCGACGAGGCTCTCGACGACCTGCGAGATGTGATCCACGTCGAGCCGTGTCCCGTGGAAGGCGCTGTTGCGCGTCTCGGTCGAGAGAAGCTCGACGAGACCGCGCATGCCCCGCTCCTCGACCGCGTCCTGCGCCTCGACGACGAGGGCGCAGGCCCCCATGCCGATGAGCGTCCCGTGGCGGCGGCGGTCGAAGGGGAGGGCCGCCTCCTCGACCTTGTCGTCGGTCGCCGCGGCGCCCGAGGCGAGGAAGCCGGCGCCGATCCAGGGCAGCATCGCGTCACCCGTGACGTTGTCGGCGCCGAGGACGAGGACGCGGCGGCAGCGCCCCGACCGGATCCAGTCCTCGGCCAGGGCGATCGCCTGCGCCGTCGAGGCGCAGGCGGAGTTGACCTGCGTGTTCGGGCCGCGCGCGCCGACGTACTCGGCGAACTGGCTGTGGCCCATGGAGAGGACCCGGAAGAGGAAGCGCCGGTCGAAGGCGTACGGGCTGCGGGCGATCTCGTCGTCGAGGACGCCGATCCGGCGGCGGATCTCCGCGGCCGTCGCGGCGTCGCGCGTGACGCGGAGCAGCTCTTCGAGGCCCGCCTTCTCCCGCCGTCGCCCTTCGTCGGCGTGGAAGCGCGCCATCTCGTCGGCGAAGCGGTCGTAGCCCGGGAAGGCGCTCGCGAAGACGACCCCGGTCTCGTCGCGGAGCGGCTCCGGGAGGAGCCACCGGTCCGGGAGGTGCTTGCCGGTCGTCGTCTTCCTCCAGGTCAGGACGAGCGGAATCCCCGCCTCGCGCAGGGCGTCGAGGCCGGCCGCGATGGCGAGCTGCGCGGTCGTGTCGAGCGCCTCCACGAGCTTCCCGGGGAGGCCGTACTCCTCCGTGGGGTCGAACGGGCCCGGACGCGCCGCCAGCTTGATGACGTCGGCCGTGCTCTCGATCGTCTCGAAGTGGCCGCTGCCGTCCTCTCCCTTGACGACGCGCGTCACGCGCCGGTCGCGCATCGCCTTCCGGAAGCGCTCGGGGAGGAGGTCGACGAACTGCTCGCCGCGGAGGATCCGCTCGGCGTTGGTCGGGTCCATCACCGGCTTCTCCGCGCCGGGGAGCCCGAGCCCGGTCCCGCTGATGACGATCGACCCGGCGGGGGGCTCGTTCCGGTCGGCCGCCCCGCGCGGGGCGGGGGCGAGCTGGCGGAGCGCCTGGGAGAGGAGCGCCTTCAGCTCCTCGACCGTCGCCGACGCCGGAGCGGCGGGCGCGACGCCCGCAGGCGCCGCGGCGGGAGCGGCGACCGCTGTGGAGAACACCGCGGCGGCCCCGGCGGCGGGAGCCCCGCGGCCGGGG
>DAOMFB010000218.1:0-5544 GCA_035429585.1 Thermoanaerobaculia bacterium | reverse complement strand
AGCCGGTGGCTGCGAAGGCCGAGCCGGTGGCTGCGAAGACCGAGCCGGTGGCTGCGAAGGCCGAGCCGGTGGCCGCGAAGGCCGAGCCGGTGGCCGCCAAGACCGAGCCGGTGGCTGTGAAGACCGAGCCAGTGGCTGCCAAGGCCGAGCCGGTGGCCGTCAAGACCCCGCCGCCGGCCCCGAAGCCGGAGCCGGCCGCCACGGCGTCCGCCGCGGCGCCGGCGGCCGCGCCCGTCCCCGTCAAGGTCGAGGCGCCTCCCCAGCTCGTGGCCTCCTCCCCCGAGGTCCGGGTCGTCAAAGAGGAGCCGCCGAAGCCGGCGCCGCGCCGCGCGCGGACGCCGAATCCCGAGGACAAGGCGCTCATCGAGGCGGCCGAGACGCTGCTGAACCAGCAGGCCGCCCCCCAGAGCCGCGAGCTCCAGAGCTCCTTCGAGACGAAGACGCTCGGGGCCGGGGACCGCCAGTACACCGGAGACCCCATCACCCTGAACCTGAAGGATGCGGACATCAAGGACACCCTCCAGCGGTTCAGCGAGCTGACGCAGCTGAACATCGTCCTCGACCCGGACGTCCGGGGGACCGTCACGGTCAGCCTGACCGACATTCCGTGGGACCAGGCCCTCGAGCTGATCCTCCGGATCAACCAGCTGGGCTACGTGATCGAGGGGAACGTGATGCGGATCGCCTCCACGGCCAAGCTGGCCCAGGAAGAGACCGCACGCCTCCAGTTCCTCCGCGCCCAGGACCAGAACCGTCCCCTGAAGACGGTGCTCCAGCGCGTCTCGTACGCGGACGCGATGGCGATCGCGGGGACGGCCAAGAAGGTGATGTCGGCCCGGGGCGACATCCTGGTCGACGGGCGGACGCAGACGCTGATCATCAAGGAGCTCCCGGACTACCTGCCGACCGTCCTCGACCTGATCAAGAACCTCGACGTCCCGAACCTCCAGGTCATGATCGAGACGCGCATCATCGAGGCGACGCGGACCTTCTCCCAGTCGCTCGGCATCGTCTGGGGCTTCAGGGCCACGGCCGACGCGGCGCACGGCAACACGACCGGGATGATCTTCCCGAACAACGGCTCCGTCACCGGACTCGTGAACCTCCCGAGCGGCGCGCCGTCGGTGCTGAACATCGCGGCCGGCAACGTCCTCGACACGTTCCGCCTCGACGCGGCCATCCACGCCGCGGAGTCCCGGGGCCTCGTCAAGGTCGTCTCGACGCCGAAGGTGCAGACGCAGACGGGCGAGCAGGCCTCGATCCAGTCCGGCTTCCAGATCCCGGTCCAGACGACCGTCAACAACACGACGACCGTGCTCTACATCAACGCGACGCTCCGCCTCGACGTGACGCCGAACATCACGACCGAGGGGACGATCACGATGGACGTGACCGTCCAGAAGCGCGAGCCGGCGGCCGGCATCAACATCGCCGGCGGCCAGAACATCCCGCTCACGACGCGCGACGCGAAGACCCGCCTGATGGTCCGCGACGGCGGCACGGCCGTGATCGGCGGCATCTTCAAGCTGACGTCGAACGACTCCCAGTCGATGATCCCGGGCCTCTGGAAGATCCCGGTCATCGGGAACCTCTTCCGGAACCGCGACATCCAGGAAAACAGCGACGAACTGATGATCTTCATCACGCCGCGCATCATCCGCTGAGAGGTGAGGTGAATGAAAAAGACCTCCTTTCCCCTCGCGTTCCTGACGGGCCTCGCCCTTCTGGGGGGCGGCTGCTCGTCGAACACACAGGGGGACAGTGCGTCCCCGGTCTACCTCACCTGCGAGTTCGTCCTCCTGCCGGCGGAGAAGAACGTCCTCGACAACTCGCTCCTCCAGTTCTCGACGACGAACCTGAGCAGCAAGATCAAGAACCCCACCGCCTCGGGCACGTCGACCTTCCTCGACACCCAGGTCGAGACGTACTCGATCGTCTGGACCCGGATCGACGGCGGGAAGACGGCCTCCGCGACGGAGTCGTTCGGCGCCAACGTGATCGTGCCCGCCGGCGGCAGCTCCACGCTCACGAACTACCCGTTCATGAGCCCCTCCGCTCTTCAGCAGCCGCCGCTGAGCTACCTCTTTCCGTACAACGGCGGCGTGGACCCGGAGACGGGGCGCACCGAGATCCGGCAGACGGGCACGGTGACGTTCCACGGGCACACGATGTCCGGGCAGCCGGTGTCCTCGGTCCCCGCCGTCTTCAGCATGAGGTTCTACTACCGCGCGGCGGGGGGCCGCGTGGAAGGGATGCCGTCGCGGTGACGAGGTGAAGACCATGCAGCGATCCTCCGCTTTCTCCGCCGCCGCCGTCGCGGGCCTCTGCCTCCTCCTCGTGGCCTGCGCCGGAGAGACTCCGACGTCTCCGAAGCCGGCCCCCACTCCCAGCGGGAGCGGAAGCTGCGCCGTCACCATTTCGCTCCCCACCGGCCCGATCGAGGCCTTCGCCAACACGGCGGTCACGATCCGGGCCCAGGTCGCGAAGAACGGGCAGGCGGTGCCGGACAACTCGTCGGTGAACTTCACGACGGACTTCGGCTTCTTCAACGACAACGGGCTCCAGACGATCGCCAAGTCGACCCTGAGCGGGGCCGCGGACGTCAACCCGGGTTCGTTCGCCTCGGGAACGGCCCACGTCAAGGCGACCTTCGACTGCGGCTCCGCCTCGGTCCAGATCAACTTCCAGGCGCCTCCGGACTCCGGGCCCTACGTCTCGGACGTCCAGCCGAACACGGGTTCCGCCGGCGGCGGCGACACGGCCATCGTGTACGGAGGCAACTTCGGAACCAGCCTCTCCGCCGTCAGCAGCGTGACGTTCGGAGGCGTTCCCGCCGCCCCGGACTCCGTGACGAACACCCGGATCAGCGTCCGGACGCCGCCGTACACGCTGAAGGACCCGGCGGTCCCCGAGACCGTGGACGTCTGCGTCCGGTACGGCGGCGGGGTCGCCCAGGCCTGCAAGACGAAGGCGTTCACCTACTACGCGATCAACCCGAACAAGAAGATCTTCGTCTCGAACGTCACCCCCTCGTCCGGGAGCGCCGCCGGCGGTGAGTCGGTCAACGTCCAGGGCGGCAATTTCGGGACGAACGTCGCGACGACGCGCGTCACGTTCTGCGGGCTCGCCGGCTCCGTGACGGCCGTGGCGGACAACCTGATCACCGTCCTGACGCCCCAGAAGACCCTGACGCCCCCCGCCGTCTCCGAGACGTGCGACGTGCTCGCCACGATCGACCTCGGCAAGGTGTCCCAGCAGTCCGCGGTCCTGCCGCAGGCCTACACGTTCAACAAGTCCTCTCTCACCCCGACGATCTACTCCGTCTCGCCGCGGACCGGCCCGAACGACGCCCCGACGCGCGTGACCATCTTCGGGACCGGCTTCGAGTTCCCGGCCCAGGTCTTCATGACCGGCGGCAAGTGCGCCAGCCAGCGGATCGAGATCCCGGTCGTCTCGTCGCTCTCGTCCACGACCACGATCGTGGTGCAGACGCCGGTCGCCGCCGGGGCGTACGCGTGCCTCGCGGGCTCCCAGGTGGACATCGAGGTGCTCAACCCGACGTCGGGCAAGAAGGCGAGCTTCGCGGGCGGCTTCACGTTCTACCCCTGCCCGTCCGCGATCGTGGCGTCGCCGTCCGTGATCCCGACCGGCAGCTCGACCGCCGTCGTCGTCACCGGCAACAACTTCGAGGAGCCGGTGGAAGCGACCTTCGAGACGACGAGCGCGCCGGCCTACCGCCTGACCGTCTCCTCGGTCTCTTCGACCTCGGTCGTCGTTCAGATGCCGCCGCTCGCGACCATCGTGCCGAACGCCCCGTCCTGCCAGTCGTACGTCGGCTCGATCAAGATCAAGTCGACGAACCTCGCGTGCGACGCGGTGTCGGTGCCGATCACGTACCGCGCCGACACGCCGACGATCTCGGGCTTCAGCCCGACGACGGCGACCCAGCCGGGCGGCACCCCGGTCACCGTGACGGGGACCGGCTTCGGAAGCTCGATGACGGCCGCGGTGACGAAGGACGGCGCCGCCATCGGCGTGCCCGTCGTGGCGACGGTCTACAACGGCGAGCAGCTGAACTTCGTCACGCCGTACATCCCGGATTCCGCCTTCAACCGCCAGGCCTGCACGGGCGGCGGCACGCAGGCGATCCCGACGACCTTCGGCGTCCGCGTGACCAACACCCTGTCGGGCTGCTCGAACACCCTCTCGGGCCTCGTCATCACCCCGACGAACCAGGCCTGCACCTCGGCGCTCTCGATCGTGACGAGCACGCTCCCGGCGGCGGTCGTCTGCACCGGCTACTCGCAGGGAATCGCCGTCACGGGAGGGGTGGCCCCCTACTTCAACTACACGGCCACGGGCCTCCCGACGGGCCTGTCGATCAATTCGTCGACGGGCATCGTCAGCGGAACGCCCCTCCTCGCGGCCGCCGGGCCGGGCGGCTCCGTCCCGATGACCGTCGTGGTGGGCGTCACGGACACGGCGTCGACGACGGTGACGAAGTCGATCCCGATCCTCTTCAGCGATCCGACCGGGCCCTTCTCGGTGACCGGCACGTCGCCCCAGAGCGTCCCGGCGACCGGCAGCGGCCCGGCGTCGGCGTTCTCGGTGTCGGGCGGGACGGGAACCATCAACTGGACCATCGACTCCGGCCCCGCGGGCCTCTCGCTGTTCACGCCGACCGGCACCACCAACAGCTTCGTGTCGTCGGGCCTGGCGGCGGGCTCCTATGCCGTGACGGTCCGTGCCACGGACTCGCTCCCCTGCAGTCCGGCGCACACGAGGACCGTCACCGTCACGGTGAACTCGCCGTAGCCCCGGCGGAACCTGTTTGATTCGTTCGGGCCGCCCGGTCGGGGCGGCCCGAACCTTCTTTCCCGGAATGACCTACACTGGAACGCTCGCATGGCGCTTTTCGGAACCCCCCCGACGCCCCCGTCGCGGCTCGAGGAGCTGAAGAGGATCCTCCAGCGGGATCCGACGTCCCGGCAGTTCCTCGCCCTGGCCGAGGAGTACCGGCGGCAGGGGAAGGTGCGCGACGCCATCATCACGCTCGAGCGGGGCCTCTCGATCCACACGAGCTCCGTGGCGGCCCACGTCTCCCTCGGCAAGGCCTACCAGCAGCTGGACCGGTGGGAGGACGCGATCCGCTCGTACCAGAACGCCCTCCGGTACGACCGCGAGAACCTCGTGGCGATCCGGCAGATCGCCGAGGTCTACATGGCCCGGGGCGACAAGCTCGAGGCCCTGAAGAAGCTGAAGCTCTATCGCGGCCTGAAGGCGGGCGACCGCGAGGTTCACGACCTGATCGCGCGCCTCGAAACGGAGCTCGAGCCGCCGCCTCCGGAGCGGTTCCCGTCCGGAATCCGCCCCCTCGAGGCCGACCTCCTCGCCCGGACGAGGGCCGCGCAGCGCCGGCCTGGCTGAACCGCAACTGGAGCACGCTCTCCGGTCAGGTCGCCAAGATGCCGCTCCGCGAAGACATCGACGCCAACCTCAACGAGCAGCTGATCGTCGAGTACTACTCGCGCTAGTCGCTAGGTG
>DAOMFB010000217.1:0-5560 GCA_035429585.1 Thermoanaerobaculia bacterium | reverse complement strand
TGCGGCCCGGCGCCGAGCGCCACGAGGGTCTCCGTGATCGACGGGCAGAGGGAGACGATCCGCACGCCGTCATTATCGGCCGTCCGCGGCCGATTGTGAGCCGTCCGAACAAGCGACGACGCCCGTCGCCCGTCCCGTACAATTCCCCGGCGCCGCAGACGAGACACCGTCTCATCGCACTCCCGCGGCGGGACGAGGAACGCCGGCATGTCGAGCGTCATCACCCAGACGACCCCCCGGGCCGGCCTCGGCGGCGGGACGGTCGTCAACGACTTCTCGCTCCAGGTGGCGACGGCGAACGGCTCCGGCTCGCAGACCGCCAACAACGTCCTGATGCGGGCGATCTTCCGGATGGGGGTCCCCGTCTCCGGGAAGAACCTCTTTCCCTCGAACATCCAGGGGCTGCCGACGTGGTTCACCATCCGGGCCAGCCGGGACGGCTACGTCGCGCGCAAGCGCGAGCTCGACGTCCTCGTCCTGATGAACCCGGAGACGGCCGACGAGGACGTCCGCGCCGCCCGACCCGGGGCGCACGTCGTCTGCGAGAAGAAGCTCGGCGTCGAGACGAAGCGGAGCGACCTGACCTTCTACCCCGTCCCCTTCTCGGAGCTCGTCGTGAAGGTGACGGCCGGCTCGGACCAGGCGAAGCTCCGGAAGCTGATCGTGAACATGATCTACGTCGGGGTCGTGGCCGACCTCATGGGGATCGACCCCGGCGAGGTCGAGGCCGCCATCCGGAAGCAGCTCAAGGGAAAGCAGAAGGCCATCGACCTGAACCTCTCCGCGGTGCGCCTCGGCCTGGATTACGCGGCCGCGAGCTTTCCCGCGAAGATCCCCTACCGCGTCGAGCGGATGGACGCCACCCAAGGGAAGATCATCGTCGAGGGGAACGTCGCGGCCGCCCTCGGCTCGCTCTTCGGCGGCGCCACCGTCTGCTGCTGGTACCCGATCACGCCCTCGTCCTCCCTCTGCGAGGCCTTCATCGAGTTCTGCGACCGCCACCGCGTCGACCCGGCGAGCGGGAAGAAGACCGTCGCGGTCGTCCAGGCCGAGGACGAGATCGCGTCGATCGGGATGGTCCTCGGCGCCGGCTGGGCGGGGGCGCGGGCCTTCACGGCGACGTCGGGGCCGGGCGTCTCCCTCATGTCCGAGTTCCTCGGCCTCGGCTACTACGTCGAGGTGCCCGCGGTCGTCTGGGACGTCCAGCGCGTCGGCCCCTCGACGGGGCTTCCGACGCGGACGCAGCAGGGCGACCTCCTGCTCGCCCACTACAACTCGCACGGCGACACGAAGCACCCCGTCCTCTTCCCGGCGGACCCCGGAGAGTGCTTCGAGATGGCGATGGACGCCTTCGACCTGGCCGAGGAGCTCCAGACGCCGGTCTTCGTCCTGTCGGACCTCGACCTCGGAATGAACAGCTGGATGTCGGACCCGTTCCCGTACCCCGCGCGGGAGCGGAAGCGGGGCAAGGTGCTCGACGAGACCTCCCTCCGTGAGATGACGGCGTCGTGGGGACGGTACAAGGACGTCGACGGGGACGGGATCCCGTGGCGGACGCTGCCCGGAACGCCGAGCCCCCGGGCCGCGTACCTCGCGCGGGGCTCGGGACACAACGCGATGGCGCAGTACTCCGAGAAGCCGCACGATTACGTCGCCAACGTCGACCGGCTCGCCCGGAAGCTCGAGACGGCACGCGGGATGGTGCCGAAGCCCCGGATCGAGGACGTCCCCGGCGCCGACGGCGGCCTCGTGGCCTTCGGGACCTCGCACCACGGGACGTCGGAGGCCCGGGACCGGCTCGCCCGGGAGGCGGGCGTGCCGCTCGACTACCTCCGCCTGCGCGCCCTGCCGCCCGGTCCCGAGGTCCGCGAGTGGCTCGACCGGCACGAGCGGATCTACGTCGTCGAGCAGAACCGGGACGGGCAGCTCCGGGCGATCCTCCGGGACGAGTACCCGGACCTCGCGGCCCGCTTCGTCTCCGTCCTCCAGTACGACGGCCTGCCGCTCGACGCCACGACGGTCGTGGACGGCGTGCTCGCCGACCGCGCCGCGCGGGAAAGGAGCCGGTCATGAGCGCCACGGTCCCCCCGGCGCCGAAGACGAACCGCCTGAACCTCCCGAAGTCCGAGTACGAGGGGGGGAAGTCCACCCTCTGCCTCGGCTGCGGGCACGACGTCATCACGAAACAGATCGTGAACGCCTTCTGGGAGATGGGGATCGAGCCGCACCGCGTCGCGAAGTTCTCGGGGATCGGCTGCTCCTCGAAGACCCCCGCCTACTTCCTGAACCGCGCCTGGGGCTTCAACGGCGTCCACGGCCGCATGCCCTCCCTCGCCACCGGCGCGGCCGTGGCGAACACGAGCCTCGTCGGGATCGGCGTCTCGGGCGACGGCGACACGGCCTCCATCGGGATCGGGCAGTTCGTCCACCTCGTCCGCCGGAACGTGCCGCTCGTCTACATCGTGGAGGACAACGGCGTGTACGGCCTGACCAAGGGGCAGTTCTCGGCCACCGCGGACGTCGGCGCGAAGCAGAAGGGCGGGGCGGTGAACGACTTCGTCCCGATCGACTGCTGCTCGCTCGCCATCGAGCTCGGCGGGTCCTTCGTGGCGCGCTCCTTCTCGGGCGACATGAAGCAGCTCCAGACGATCCTCGAAGCGGCCCTCGCCCACCGGGGAACCTGCGTCATCGACGTCATCTCCCCCTGCGTCACCTTCAACGACCACGAGGGCTCGACGAAGAGCTACAAGTGGTCGAAGGAGCACGAGACGCCGGTCCACGAGATCGGCTTCGTCCCCTTCTTCGAGGAGACGCTCGCCGAGATCCCCGCCGGCGCGTCGAAGGACGTGACCTTCCCGGACGGCTCGACGCTCCGCTTCCGCGGCGTCGGCCGCGACTACGACCCCACGGACCGGGAGAAGGCTCTCGCGGCGATCCACCGGAGCCACGACACGGGCGAGATCCTCACCGGCGTCCTCTACGTGGAGCCGGCGAAGCCCTCGCTCCCGGACCTCCTCGGCCTCGTCGACGAGCCGCTCCACGGCCTCCCGATGGAGCGTCTCCGCCCCTCGAAGGAGGCGCTCGAGGCGATCATGGAGTCGATGCGGTAGGGGGCCGGGCCTAGCGGACCGGGACGCAGGAGGGGTGCCGCTGGATCTCGGCCACGAGATTCACATACTCGCGCCAGGTCGCCTCGGACACCGGCTCCGCCGAGTCCCCCACGTTCCGCACCTCCCACTGCCGCAGCCGGCCGCCGGAGAGCGAGAGGAACTCCTGGCATTCGCGGAGCTTCTTCGCCGGGCCGAAGGTGCGATAGGCCGACCAGGCCATCGCGGCCGCCCCGGCGCCGATGACCGCCGCCTGCGCGCCGCCGTCGCCCTTCAGGCTCCCCGCCGTGGCGCCCACGACGACCGCGGCCATCCCCCCGACGAAGACGATCCGCGCCGTCGAGAGCTCGGAGCGCTCCTTCGCCTTCGCCTTGTCGAAGGTGAGGAGGAGGTCGTTCTCCAGGAAGAGGTCGAGGTCCTTTCGCAGCGCCGCGTGCGTGGGCGGCGGCTGCTTCAGCCTCACCTCGCGCCCGGCCGCGAGGAACGCCTGCTTCTCGGCGACGTTCCCGGACGAGCAGCCCGCGGCCCCGAGGAGGGCGGCGAGCAGGAGCGCCAGGCCGCGCCGCACGGGCGTCAGTGGTAGAGCTGGTCGCGGCCGGGGCGGACGGTGACGACGTCGGGGCGCTTCCGGACCACGCTCTCGACGACGTGGCAGTTCCAGCAGGCCGCCCCGTGCGTCTTGAAGACCTCGGGGAGCTGCTCCGGGCGGAGGTCCTTCCAGAGAACGGTCGCCCCGTCGGGCCGGATCAGGGCCGGCGCGTGCTCCGCCCACCCGGCGGTCTGGATCGGCTTGCCGCAGAAGGCGCAGCTCTTCCCCTCGTACCAGGCCGCCACGAGCGACCGGACGAGGCAGCCGTCGGGAGAGCTCTCGATCTGCCCGAGGCACTCCTGCCCGCAGTCCTGCTTCTCCGGCCAGCGCGTGCAGGACTTGAGGCGGAGCTCGGGAGACGCGCCGAGAGCGGTCAGCGCCGCGTGCGCCGCGTCCACCTCGACCGTCTGGGGCTGGTTCGTCTCCGGGCAGGTGATGACGCGCGGACCCCGCCACCGCCGGAGGGCCGGCAGAAGCCACCACCCGAGGAGCCCGGCGGCCGCGGCGGCAAGGACGAGAACGACGAGGGCCGTCGCTGTCATGGCGCTCACCTCCAGGCGCCGTAGCGCCTCCCATTCCGCGCCCGTTTTCGCCCCGCGGGAGCCCGCGCGTCCATGATGCGCCTCAATCAGCCCTCCCGGTCACGCCCGCGGCGGACTACTCCGAACGGAGCGCCTCGATCGGGTCGAGGGACGCGGCGCGCCGGGCGGGAAGGACGCCCGAGAGCAGACCGACGGCGAGGCTGACGGCGAGCGCGAGGACGACGAAGAGGGGCGGCGTCCGGAACGGGAGGCCCGGCAGGACCGTCGCGGCGAGCCGTCCGATCCCGATGCCGGCCGCGAGCCCGAGGACGCCGCCGGCCAGGGACAGGAGGGCCGCCTCGAGCAGGAAGAGGGCGAGGATCTGGCCCCGGCTCGCCCCGACCGCCCGCGCCAGGCCGATCTCGGTCGTCCGCTCCCCCACCGAGATCCACATCATCGTCAGGATGCCGATCGCCCCGACGAGGAGCGAGATCGCCCCGATCCCGCCGACCGCGAAGCTGACGATCGAGAGGACGCGGTCGAGGACGCCGAGCATCTCGTTCTGCGTTGTGATCGTGAAGTCCTCCTCGCCGCGGTGCCGCGCGAGGAGGACCTGCCGGACGCCCTCCACGACCCGCTCGGCCGGAAGGTTCGGGGAGAAGAGGGTGTCGATCGAGATGAGGTCCTCCCGGCCGAAGAGGCTCTTCGCGGAGGCCACGGGGATGTAGGCCGCGTCGTCGATGTCGAAGCCGAGGAACTGCCCCTTCGGCTCGAGGACGCCCACGACGAGGAACCGGAAGCCGCCGATCCGGACCCGCGCGCCGAGGGCGCTCGCCTCGCCGAAGAGCTCCCGCTTCAGCTTCGGCCCGAGGACGGCGAGGGGCACGGCGCGGTTCGGGTCCCCCGGCGGGAGGAACCGCCCCTGGGCGACGCGGTAACGCCAGACCTCGGTCGCGTCCGAGGTGACGCCGTAGATGAAGACGTTCCGGGCCCGCTCGCCGGCCACGACCCGCGCGCTCCCGAACGAGACCGGGACGGTCTTCAGGACGCCCGGCACGCGGAGCATCGCCCCGGCGTCCTCCACGGTCAGGAGATGCGTGGTGCCCCCGGCCGCGCCCGGGATCCCCTGGGTCTTCACCCGGCCGGGAGCCACCGAGAGGAGGTACGTGCCGAACTGCGAGACCTCGGAGAGGACGTAGCTCCGCGTCCCCTCGCCGAGCGACGTGAGCAGGATGACCGAGGCGATCCCCACGACGATCCCGAGCGTCGTCAGGGCCGACCGGAGGCGGTGCGCCGCCACGGCGGCGAGGGCGAGGCGGAGGAGGTCGCGGAACGACATCACC
>DAOMFB010000216.1:0-5578 GCA_035429585.1 Thermoanaerobaculia bacterium | reverse complement strand
CGGCCTCTTCGCGGTCCCCCTCCCCGAGGCGCTCGCCGCCCGGGCCGCCTGGCGACGGCTCTCCGGGCCGGCCCGGGAGGAGACGCTGGCCCGCGCCCGCCGCGCCGCCGCCCGGAGCGCCCCCCTCTTTCCCGGCGATCCCCACGCGGGTCTTCTCGACCCGGAGCGGACGGACGCCGCGGACGAACGCTACTTCGAGAGCGTCTCTTCCGTGGCCTGCCCCTTCCTGGACCTCCCGGCCGGCGCCTGCCGCGTCTATCCGGCCCGCCCCGTCACCTGCCGGACGTTCGGCCTCGCGCTCCGGGACGGCGCCGCCCTCGCGGAGCCGGCCTGTCCGCTGAACTTCGCCGGCGCGGCCCTTTCCCGCTCCCTCGAGGCCGCGATCGACGCGTCCGGGCTTCTCGCCGTCGACCAGGCGGTGGCGGAGGCGGCCGCCGCGGACGGGCTCCCGGCCGGCGCCGAGACGACGCTGGCGCACGTCCTCGCGGGGACCCTCTTCGCCCGGAGCTGAGCCCCCGTCAGGGGGCCGGGTCGCCGGGCGCCGCGGCGGGAGCGGGCGTCTTCGACCCCGCCTCCACGGGCCCCTGGAGGACCGCGCCTTCCTCGACGACGAGGGCCGGCGTGTGGATCTCCGCGTAGATCCGCGCGCCGGCGTGCACCTCCACCCGCTCCCGGGCGTGGATCACGCCGCGGATCGTCCCCGACGCCGCGAGGCGGCCGACGCGGATCTCCCCTTCGATGACCGCCCGGTCGCCCACGACGAGCTCGCTCTCCGAGACCACGACGCCCCGGAAGTGGCCGTCGATCCGGAAGACGTCGTCGAACGAGAGCGTCCCCTCGAACCGCGCGCCGCTGTCGAGAAACCCGTTCAGCGCTCCCGCCTTCGCCTTGCCCGTCACGCTCCGTCCTCCATGAGCCGCTCGAAGAGGCCGATCAGCTCCTCCTCGGAGTAGAAGAAGAGGCGGAGGTCGCCGCCGCGCCGCCGCCGGTGGATCTCCACCTTCGTTCCGAGCGCGCGGGAGAGGCGGCGCTCGGCGTCGTGCGTGTCGGCGTCCACGCTCCGGTGCTTCCGCCGCTTCTTCGCCTCCCCGCCGAGGATCGTCGCGGCGCGGGCCTCGGCGCCGCGGACCGAGAGGCCGCGCCGGACGATCTCGCGCGCCAGCTTCTCCTGGTCCGCCGCCGACGGGAGCGCGAGGAGGGCGCGGGCGTGCCCCGCGGTCAGCGTCCCCTCCTCCAGCGCCTTGCGGATCTCGGCCGGGAGCTTCAGGAGGCGCAGGGCGTTGGCGACCGTCGCGCGGTCCTTGCCGACCCGTTCCGCGATCTCCTCCTGCGTGAGCCCGAACTCCTCCCGGAGGTGCTTGTACGCGCCCGCCTCCTCGAGGGGGGTCAGGTCGCGCCGCTGCAGGTTCTCCACGAGCGCGAGGAGGAGGTGGTCCCGCTCCGCGAGCCCCTCGCGGACGAGGACGGGGATCTCCTTCAGCCCGGCCGCGCGGGCCGCCCGGACGCGGCGCTCGCCCGCCAGGATCCGGAAGCGGTCGCCGCTCCGCGTCACGAGGACCGGCTGGAGGATCCCGGTCTTCCGGATCGACTGCGAGAGCTCCTCGAGCCCCTCCTCGTCGAAGCGCTGGCGCGGCTGGCGCGGGTTCGCGTCGAGGCGCTCGAGCGCCACGGTCAGGAGGCCGGCCCGCGGCTCTCCCTCCCGTGCCGCCGGGATCAGGGCGGCCAGTCCGCGGCCGAGGGCTGGTTTCTTTGTCATGTCGTTATCTTATTTGTTTTCAATAACTTGCGTATCGTCCATGCGGGCCAGCAACTCCCGGGCGACTCCCAGGTAGGCTTCCGCCCCCTTCGACCGGACATCGTAGAGCAGGATCGGCTTTCCGTAGGAGGGGGCCTCGGCGAGGCGGACGTTCCGGGGGACCACGCTCCGGAAGACCTTCTCCCCGAAGTACCGCCGGATCTCCTCGAGCACCTGCCGCGAGAGGTTCGTCCGCTCGTCCCACATGGTCGGGAGGATGCCGGCGATCTGAAGCCGCGGGTTCAGGCTCTCGCGGACCCGCTCGACCGTCGAGAGGAGCTCGCTCACCCCCTCCAGCGCCAGGTACTCGCACTGGACCGGGACGAGGACGCCGTCGGCGGCCACGAGGGCGTTGACGGTCAGGAGGCCGAGGGAGGGGGGGCAGTCGATGAAGACGTAGTCGAACTCGCCGCGGAGGGGCTCCAGCCTCTCCGAGAGCCGGAACTCCCGCCGCTCCGCCGAGACGAGCTCGACCTCGGCCCCGACCAGCTCCCGGTTCGACGGGACGAGGGAGAGGAAGGCGAGGTCGGTCGACCGGACCGTCTCGCCGAAGCTGGCGTTCCCCAGGAGCCAGCGGTAGGCCGTCGAGACGAGGGTCCCCTTGTCGACCCCCAGCCCCCCCGTCGTGTTCCCCTGCGGGTCGAAGTCGACGAGGAGGACCCGCCGCTCCAGCGCCGCGAGGGCCGCGGCGAGGCTGACGGCCGTCGTCGTCTTGCCGACGCCGCCCTTCTGGTTGGCGACCGCGAGGACCACCGCCGCGGCCGGCCCCGGGCTCCCCTGTTTCACGTGAAACACCCGAGGAGGGCGATCCCGCGGCTCTCCGCCCCCGGGGACCGGCGGAAGGAGCTCTCGCCGCAGCGGCTGTCGCGCACCAGCGCCGCGTAGAGCGCCTCCGTCGTCCAGAGGAGGGCTCTCGCGCCCGGGCGGAGAAGCGGCCTCGCGGCCCGGACGAGGCGCCCGGCCTCCGCGACCGCGCGGCTGGTCAGGAGGTCGAATCGGGCGGGAGGCGTCATCGGGAAGGAGTCCGGGAATCTAGCGTTCGCCACCTCGGCGGTCAACGAAAGCTCCCCGACGGCTTCCGACAGGAAGCGGCTCTTCTTCCTCGTCGACTCCACGAGCGTCCCCCGGAGATCGCCCCGGACGATCAGGAGCGGCACGGCCGGAAAGCCCCCGCCCGAGCCGATGTCCAGGAGGGCCGGGCCCGCGGGCCGGGGGCCGGGAAGGAGCGGGAGGCCGCGAAGGGCGTCGAGGAGGTGCCGGCCCACGAGCTCCTCCGGCCGTGCCGCCGCCGCGGAGACGAGGTTCATCCGCTCGTTGGCGGCGGAGAGCAGCCTCAGGAAGAGTGCGAGGCGGGGCGCCTCCCGCTCCACCGCGGCCGCGGACGCCTCCGGGAGCTCCCGGGAGATCGCGCGAATCCGCCGCTCGAACTCCCCCGCCGTCACGCCACGCTCCGCTTCCGGGCCGCCGTGAGCCGCGCGAGGATCAGGGTCACCGCGGCCGGGGTGACCCCCGGGATCCGGCTGGCCTGCCCCACGGTCCGCGGGCGGTGCCGCTCCAGCTTCTCGGCCGCCTCGAGCGAGAGGCCCGGAAGCCCGCGGAAGACGAACTCCCCCGGGATGGCGATCCCGGACGACTTCCGGAGACGATCCACCGCCTCCCGCTCGCGCTCGAGGAACCCGGCGTAGCGGATCTCCGTGGCGGCCCGGTCGAACGCCTCCTCGTCGGCGTCGACCTCCTCCGCGCCCGCGGGCGCCTCGCAGACCCGCGCCGCGGCGAACCGGCGGACGCGCTCCGGAGCCACCTCGGGGCGCCGGAGGAGTCCCGCCAGCGTCGTCTCCTCGGCCAGCGGGATCTCCAGCTCCTGAAGCTCCGCCACCGTGTCGCGATCCGGCCTGATCGGGGTCGCCTCCAGGGCTCCGCGGAGCCTCCGGATCCTCTCCTCGCGCTCGAGGATCCCGTCCGCCGCCGCCCGGCCCACCAGCCCGAGCTCGGCGGCTCTCGGCGTCAGGCGGGCGTAGGCCGTCTCGGCGCCGAGAAGGAGGCGGTGCTCGGCGCGCGAGGTCGGGAGACGGGACGGCGCGTCCTTCCCGAGGGTGACGAGGTCGTCGATCATGACGCCGATGTACGCCTCGTGTCGGCCGAGGACGAGGGGGGCGCGCTCTCCGCGCCGCGCCGCCAGCGCGGCATTCGCCCCCGCCACGAGCCCCTGGCCGGCGGCCTCCTCGTACCCCGACGTCCCGTTGATCTGTCCCGCGAGGAAGAGGCCCGGAAGCGCCCGGAGCTCGAGCGTGTCGTCGAGCTGCTCCGGAAAGACGACGTCGTACTCGACGGCGTAGGCCGGGCGGAGGATCTCCGCCCGCTCGAGGCCCGGGATCGCCCGCACGATCTCCTCCTGCGTGCCGGCCGGGAGGGACATCGACAGTCCGTTCAGGTAGGTCCAGTCGGTCGAGAGCCCCTCGGGCTCGACGAAGATCTGGTGGCGCGCCCGGTCGGCGAAGCGGACGACCTTGTCCTCGATCGACGGGCAGTAGCGCGGCCCGCGCCCCGTGATCCGCCCCGAGTAGAGCGGGGACCGGCCGAGATTCCTCCGGATCGTCTCGTGCACCCGCTCGTTCGTGTGCGTCAGCCAGCAGTCGACCTGCCGCAGGCGCGGGAAGGGTTCGGCGCGTGACGCGTGGGAGAACGGAACCGGGCGCGCGTCGCCCCGCGCCGGCGCCATCCGGGAGGGGTCGACGCTCCCCGCGGCGACCCGCGGCGGCGTCCACGTCTTCATCCGCCCGAGGCGGAGGCCGAGGGCCGAGAGGGCCTCCGACAGGGCGCGCGCCGGCGGCTCGCCCCAGCGCCCCTCCTCCCGGCGCTCGTCGCCGACGTGGATCAGGCCGCGAAGGAAGGTCCCCGTCGTCACGACCGCCGCGCGGCAGCGGATCTCGCTCCCGTCCTCGAGGCGGAGGGCGGCGAGGCGCCCCGCCGCGGCGCGGAGGCCCGCCATCCGCCCCTCCGCGAGCGTCAGTCCCGGCGCGCCGCGGACGCGAGCCGTCATCTCTGCGCTATAAAGTACTTTGTCGGACTGCACCCGCGGGCCGCGGACGGCCGGCCCGCGCGAGGCGTTCAGGACCTTGAACTGGATGCCGGTGCGGTCGGCGGCGAGCGCCATGGCCCCGCCGAGGGCGTCGATCTCGCGGACGACCTGCCCCTTCGCGAGGCCCCCGATCGCCGGATTGCAGCTCATCCGCGCGAGCGCCGCGGCGTCGTTCGTCAGGAGGAGCGTGTCGCGCCCCAGGCGCGCCGCGGCGAGGGCGGCCTCGCACCCCGCGTGGCCTCCCCCGACGACGACGACCTCGTATCGATCCCGCATCCGATGGCCCGGCCGGTCCGGCCGGGACGCTCATTTTCCGATACAGAACCTCGAGAAGATCCGCTCGAGGAGCTCTTCGGTCGCGGTCTCCCCCGTGATCTCGCCGAGGGCCGCGAGCGCCTCCCGGAGCAGCGACGCCGCGACCTCCTCCCCCGGGGCCGCGGCGGCCTCGTCGAGGAGGGCGGCGGTCCGGCCGAGCGCGTCGCGGTGCCGGTCGAGGACGAGGAGGTCGCCGTCGGCCTCGGCGGCGCCGAGCCGCTCCGCCAGGAGCCCCCGGAGACCGTCGAGCCCCGCGCCGGTCCGCGCAGAGACGACGGCGTCCGCTGCCAGGTCCCACGGCTCGAAGGGCGGGAGGTCGGCCTTCGTCCGGACGACGACCGCGCGCGCACCGAGGCTTGGATCGAGCGCGCCGACGGCAGCGGGGACGA
>DAOMFB010000215.1:0-5605 GCA_035429585.1 Thermoanaerobaculia bacterium | reverse complement strand
CCGCGTCCCCGGGCTTCGCCACGCCGCTGGGCCGGTCCCCCCGGTCCTCCATGAGGGCCTGGTCGATGGTCCCCGCGTCCCCGGCGACGTTCCCCTCGACGACGGCGAGGTAGCGCCGGTCCATCGCGTGCGCCCGGAGCTGGGCCTGGAGGCTCACGAGCCCGCGCCGCGACCGCGCGAAGACGAGGATCCCGGAGGTCTCCTTGTCGAGGCGGTGGACGACGGAGACGTAGGTGCGCGCGCCGCCGCCGTGGCGCCGCTGGACGTGGGTCGAGACGCGGGCGAGGAGCGTCTCCTTCTCCTTCGCCTCGGTCGGGTGCGTCAGGAGCCCGGGCGGCTTGACGACGGCGACGGCGTCGTCGTCCTCGTAGAGCACGGTCAGCTGCGACGCGACGCGCCGCCGGACGGGCCGGCTCTGGTCCCAGAGGACGTTCGCGTCCCCGGCGACGAGCGCCCCGGGGTCGTCCACGACTTTCCCCGAGACGGTGACCTGACCCTCGAGAACGGCCCGCTTCAGGCGCGAGGCGGAGACCCCGGGGCAGACCTCCTGGAGGCGGCGGACGATCCGGACGGGGCTCACGGAGCCCATCCTCGCACGGGCGGGCCGGGCCGGCCCGCCGGTAGACTCCGGCCGTGAAGCCCGACATCCATCGCCGCCGACGCGACCGCTTCTTCACGAGGATGGGCGAGGGGGTGGCCCTGCTCTTCGCCCCGCCCCCGCAGGCCCTCGGCTGGGACCTCCACTACCGCTACCGCCCCGACCCCGACCTCCTCTACCTGACCGGCTTCACGGAGCCGGAGACGGTCGCGGTCCTCGAGGCCGACCGGCGCCGCCTGACGCTCTTCGTCCGGCCGAAGGACCGCGAGCGGGAGACCTGGGAGGGGCGGCGCGCCGGACCGGAGGGGGCCCGCCGGGAGTTCGGCGCCGACGCCGCCTTCCCGATTTCCGAGCTGCCGAAGCGTCTCCCCGGCCTGATCCGGCGGCACGCCGTCCTCTACCACGCGCTCGGGCAGAACGAGGCGGCCGACCGGCAGCTGGCCGGGTGGATCGACCGGTTCCGGCGCGAGGCGCGGCACCCGAAGCGCGGCCCGGTCGTCGTGAAGGACCCGACGGAGATCCTCCACGAGATGCGGCTCGTGAAGGAGCCGGCGGAGGTCGAGGCGATGGAGCGGTCGGCGGCCATCGCCGCCCGCGCCCACCGCGACGCCATGGCGGCGGCCGCGCCGGGGCGGTACGAGTACGAGCTGGCGGCCGCCCTCGAGCGGCGCTTCGTGAAGGAAGGGGCGTCGGGACCGGCCTACCCCTCCATCGTCGCGAGCGGAGTCAACGCGACGATCCTCCACTACGACGAGAACCGCCGGCGGATCGCGGCGGGCGACCTCGTCCTCGTCGACGCGGGGTGCGAGGTGGACGGCTACGCGAGCGACATCACGCGCACCTTCCCCGCGTCGGGACGCTTCTCGCGCCCGCAGCGGCGGCTCTACGACGCGGTCCTCGCGGCGCAGACGGCGGCGATCGCGAAGGCGGTCCCCGGCGCGCGGTACACGGAGGTCCACGACGCCGCGCGCGAGGTGCTGCTCGACGCGCTCCTCGACCTGGGCCTCCTCCGCGGCCCGCGCGCCGTCCTGAAGAAGAAGAACGCGGCCCAGCGCTTCTGCCTCCACAACACCTCGCACTGGCTCGGCCTCGACGTCCACGACCGCGGGCGCTACGTCGACGGGAGGGGGACGTCCCGGGCGCTCGCCGCCGGGATGGTCCTGACCGTCGAGCCGGGGCTCTACGTCCGCCCGGACGAGAGGAACGTCCCGGCGGAGTACCTCGGCCTCGGCGTCCGGATCGAGGACGACGTCCTCGTGACGGCGGCGGGGCCGCGGGTCCTGACCGCGGGGGCCCCGAAGGAGCCCGAGGAGCTGCTCGCGGCGGTCGGGAGGCGGCGCGCCTAGCCGGCCCGTGCGACGACGGCCCCGACGACGAAGCCGGGGTACTCGCGGGCCAGCCGGTCGACGTCGGGGACGACCTCCACGACCGGGTAGCCCGCCGCCACGAACGACCGCCGCCAGGCGTCCGACGTCAGGAAGCCGGGACTCGGCCGGAGAACGGGGTCCGTCCTCACGTCGTTGAAGCTCTCGAGGAAGCCGAAGACGAACTCCACCCAGATCGGCCCGGCGGCCGTGGCGGGGCGGATGCACTCCGAGACGACGACCGCGCCCCCCGGCCTCAGGGCCGCCTTCGCCTCGCGGAGGACGAAGCCGAGGTCGGGGGCGACGTGGAAGCAGTTGACGGAGTAGACGGCGTCGAAGGTGCCGGCGGGAACGCCCTGGTCGGCCCACGGCTTCGTCATGTCGAGGCGGCCCGTCTCGACGGCCGTCGCCGGGGAGGCGGCGGCGCGGGCGGCGCGCTCGCCGCGCCGGGCGAAGACGGGGACGATCTCGGTGAAGCGATAGCGGGCCAGGCCCGGGCCGATCCGGCGGAGGGCCGCCTCGGCCGCGCTCCCGCAGCCGCCGCCGACCTCGAGGACCGAGGCGCCGGGCGGGAGGCACCGGGCGAGGATCTCGGCGCCGAGCGTGTTGCTGATCGCGTAGAGGATGTTCTCGTTCGAGAAATAGCGGATCCAGAGCGGGAGGCGGTCCGGCGCGAAGAGGATCTCCTCGCCGCTCTTCCCGGCGAAGTACGCGGGCGCGTCGTTGAGGAGGAGGCGGACCAGCTCCGCGCCGGCCGCCGCACCCCCCTCGCTCTCCACGAGGGCGGCGGCGAGGGACCCGACGGGGGGAGGCGGCGCGGCGGCCCGGTGGAGGCGGCCGTCCTTCCGGTGCACGAGCCCCGCTGCGATTAGCTTGCCGAGGAGGTAGCGGAAGGCGGGACGGGTCCGGAGGGGGAGCGACGCGACGTCCGCCGCGTCGGCCTCCGGAACGCCGCCGCGTTCGGGGAGCCGCCCGATCATCTCGAGGATCCGCCAGCACGCGGCGTTCACGAGCTCGTCGAAGGCCTCGGCCGCCGCCATGAAGCGCCCGGTGAAGAGGCCGTCCAGCCCCTCCGCTCGCAGGAGAGCCGCCACCTCCGGATAGAGCCGGGCGTAGCGCTCGGACATGCCGGGGATGATAGAGGGCGTCGTCCTAGAATCGGCCCGTGCGCCTCTACATCGTCCGGCACGGCGAGAGCCGGGGGAACCTGGCCGGGACGCTCCAGGGCTCGCGCGTGGACGAGCCCCTCTCGCCCCGCGGCCTGCAGCAGGCCGAAGCGCTCGCCGCCCGCCTCGCCCCGGAGCCGATCGACGCGGTCCTCGCGAGCCCGATGATCCGGGCGCGGCAGACCGCGGAGATCGTGAGCGCTCCCCACGGGCTGCCGGTCGAGACCGACCGGGACCTCGTGGAGTTCGACTGGGGGGTCTGGTGCGGCCGGCCCCTCGACGAAGCGATGGAGCGCGAGGTGGCGGCCATCCGCGCCCGCTGGCGCGCCGGCGATCTGGACGCGGCCCCCGCCGACGGCGAATCTCCCGCGTCCGCCGGCCGCCGCGCGGCGCGCTTCCTCGGGCGCCTGCAGGTCGCGGCGGGGCGGCACGTCCTCGTCGTGGCGCACGGCCGGTTCAACCGGATCCTGATGGCGACGCTTCTCTCCCGCCCCCTCTCGAGGATGGACGAGATCCGCCAGCGGAACGGCTCCCTCTCGACGTTCGACTGGAACGGCGACGGCACGGTGACCCCCGTCCTCCTCGACGACGTCGCCCACATCCCGGGCGACCTCCGGTCGGTCGCCGGCGGCAGCGACTCGGTGAAGTAGGTCTCAGGGGCCGCCGGGCGGCTCGATGCCGGCCCGGCGCACGGCGCGCGCGGCGAACCGGGCGACGAGGACGGTGGCGACGACGGCGGCGACGCCCAGGGCGATCCGGATCAGCTTCGCCCGCGGCGCCCCGGCGCCCGTCACGCCGCCGAGCGCCGTCCCGAGGTAGACGTAGGCCAGCGTGCCGGGGAGCATCGCGGCCCAGCTCGCGAGGACGTACGGCGCGAGGCGGACCGGGGTCAGGCCGAAGAGATAGTTCACGACCGTGAACGGGAAGGCGGGGGAGAGGCGGACGAGCGCGACGATCCGGACCCCGTCCTTGCCGAGGGCCCGGGCGAGGCTCTCGTACGCGGCGTTCCCTTCGGCCATCCTCCGGACGCGGCCGGCGAGGGCGCCCCGGGCGAGGAGGAAGGCGAGCGTCGCCGCGGTCGTCGACGCCGCCGACACGAGGAGCGTGCCGCCGGCGAGGCCGTAGACGGCGCCGGCGGCGAGCGTCAGGAGGGCGGCCGGCCCGCCGGGGATCAGCGACACGGCCACGTAGACGAGGCCGAAGATCGCGACGCCGGGAGCCCCCCGTCCCCGGACCTCGACCTCCAGCGCCTCGATCCACGTGGCGACGGGGAGGAGACGGAAGAGGAGGAAGAGGGCCGCGAGGCCCAGCGCCAGGAGGCCGGCCTTCGCCGCGCGGGACGGTCCCGGCGCCGGCACGGTCATCTCCGGAGGAACGCGGCCACCCGGGCGAGGAGGCGCTTCCGCCCCGGCGTCAGCGCGGCCTTCAGCGCCTCGAGGGCCACGGCGCCGTGGATCTCGGAGAGGGTCGGGTAGGCGCGGATGACGGACCCGAGGGCGGAGAGCGGAAGGCCGTGCTTCTTCGCGAGGACGATCTCGGCGATCAGGTCCCCGGCGCGCGGGTGAACGAGCGTCGCGCCGAGGAGGTCCCCCTGGCTTCCGACGAGGATCCGGGAGAAGAACGGCCCCGTGTCACCGTCGCAGACCGCGCGGTCGTTCCGGTCGAACCCCGCGCGGAGGACCTTGAAGGGAATCCCCTCCTCCCGCGCGGCCCGCTCGGTCAGCCCGACGTGGGCGATCTCGGGGTCCGTGTAGGTGACGCGCGGCAGGTTCTGCGGGTCGCAGCGGGCGAGCGCCAGGGGGGCGAGCGTGTTCCGGAGGACGACGCCGGCCTGGTGCGCGGCCCAGTGGGTGAAGCGCGGACCGTCCGAGACGTCGCCGACGGCCCAGACGGAGGGGACGTTGGTCCGGCACCGCGCGTCGGTCCGGATCCCCTTCGCCGAGTGGACGACGCCGACGCCGTCGAGACCGAGCCCTTCGACGTTCGGCCGCCGCCCCGCGGCCACGAGGATCTCGTCGGCGACGACGGCTGACTCGGCGCCGTCCCGCCGCCGCACGACGACGCGCTTCCGTCCCCCCTCCGCCTCCACCCGCACGGGCGCCGCCTCGTCGAGCAGGGCGATTCCCTCTTCGCGGAGCGCCCCGGCGAGGACGGCCGCCGCGTCGGCGTCCTCCCGCGCGCAGACGTGCGGCGTCCGGGAGACGATCGTCACCTTCGCGCCGAGGCGCGAGAAGGCCTGCCCGAGCTCGACGCCGACCGGCCCCCCGCCGACGACGAGGAGCGACGCCGGGAGCCGTTGCAGGCCGAAGACCGTCTCGTTCGTGACGAAGCCGGCCTCGCAGAGGCCCGGGATCTCCGGGACCAGCGGGCGCGAGCCGGTGGCGAGGACGACGTGCCGACCCCGGAGCGTCACCCCGTTCACGTCCACCTCGTGCGGCGACTCGCGGCGCCCCGCCCCTTCGAAGACCTCGCCCCCG
>DAOMFB010000214.1:0-5607 GCA_035429585.1 Thermoanaerobaculia bacterium | reverse complement strand
ACGACGGCGCCCATCCAGTATGCCTCCTTCACGGACGATCCTCCCCCCGGGGAGTGCTCGATACCGAGCGGACCTTTCGGTTGATGTAGAGGAGGTAGAGGAAGAGCCCGGCCCAGATGATCAGGTTGACGCCCATCACGTAGAAGAGGGCGCCCTGGGCGGGGGCCGCGGCGGTCGGATTCATGAGCGGGCCTCCCGGAGCCGGCGGGACACCTTGCGGTCGAGGCTGAAGAGCCAGGCGAAGAGCGCCAGGAACGCGAAGCTCGACGCGAAGAAGACGGTCCGGATGTCGGCGGACATCTCGACCTTCCCGCGGGCGTTGATGACGGTGTCGGGGTGGAGCGAGGCGTACATGCGCGGCACGGCGAACATCAGGAAGGGGACGGTGGCGAAGGCCACGAGGGCGTAGGCGGCCGCGAGCGTCGCGCGCCGCTCCGGGTCCTCGATGGCGCCCCGGAGGCCCAGGTACGCCCCGTAGACGAGCAGGAGGAGGGCGATGGACGTCTCCCGCGGGTCCCAGTTCCAGTAGGCGTTCCACATCACCCGGGCGAAGATGGAGCCCGTCACGGTCGCGAGGACGCAGAAGACGAACCCGAGGCGGGCGGCCGCCGCGGCCGCGTCGTCGCTCTCCATCCGCCGCTTCTTCAGGAAGACGGCCGAGTGCCAGGCGGCCAGGAGGAACGCGACGCTGGCGACCCAGGCCATCGGCACGTGGTAGAAGACGATGCGCGACGACTCGCCGACGAAGTTCTGCGCCGGCCGGGCCCACAGGAACGAGGCCCAGATGATGACGGCCATGGCGAGGCCAAGGCCCAGCTGTGCGACGCGAATCACGCCCGGCAACCCCTCACCCGCGGATTCTAGACCGGACGGCGGCGGGGATTCCCTGAAGCAGTTGATCTATTGGGAGGGCTGGACTTACTCCCGCCACACGGCGTCGAAGAGGAGGAACGCGGCGGTCGTGACGACGCCGTCGTAGGCCACGAGGAGGCGGACGAAGTCGAGCCCGGCCGAGAGCTCCGTCTCGGTCGCCGCGACCCGGGTCCCCATGACGGCCCCGACGAGCGGCGGGAGGAGGAGCGGCACGGCGAGGACGGCGAACATCGTCCCCTTGGCGGACGCTTTCGCCACGATGGCGGCCGTGAAGGTGCAGGCCGAGGCGAGGCCGAGGTTCCCGAAGAGGAGCAGGAGCAGGAAGAGCGCCGGGCTCTTCAGCTCGAACGACATCATCGCGAGGAAGACCGGCACGACGAAGAGCGTCACGACGAAGAGGAGCGCGAGGTTCGAGAGGAGCTTGCCGAGGAGGACGGCGGGCGGCGGCGCCGCGAGGCGGAGGGCCGCCGCGGTCCCCGCGTCCTCCTCCTTCACGAAGGCGCGGGCGAGGCCCGTCATGGCCGAGAAGAAGAGGACGATCCAGAGGAGGACGGAGTGGACGGTCGGCCGGTCCTCGGGCGAGAGGCTGGCCGGGCCGACCGCGTAGCCGACGAGGACGAGGACGGCGAAGGCGAAGAGGAGGAGCGCGTTGGTCGAGACGCGGGTCCGCCACTCCGAGAGGAGGTCCTTCCGGAAGAGGGCCGCCGCGGCGCCGAAGACCCCGGGGCGGGCCGGCCGCTCCGTCACAGCGTCACCCGCTCGTCCGCGAGGGCGAGGTCCCCGGCGTCGTTCGAGGCGACGACGGCGACGCCCCGCGTCCGCTGCTCCGCCACGACCCGGGCGACGACGGCCCGGCCCGCGTCGTCGAGGTTCGAGCTCGGCTCGTCGAGGAAGAGGACGGCCGGGTGGTGGAGCGTTGCGTAGACCAGCTTGATCCGCTGGCGCTGGCCCGTGGACAGGGCGTGGAGCGGCGTCGCGGCGATCCGCGCGGGGTCGAGGCCGACGCCGGCGATCGCCTCGTCGGCCCAGGCCGGCGCGGCGGGCCGTCCGTGGAGCTTCGCGAAGAACTGCAGGTTCTCGCGGGCGGTCAGCTCGCCGTAGAGGGAGAGGTCGGGCGCCACCCAGCCGATGGCGTCGGCCGCGTCGCGCGGGGACCGTCGTCCGTCGCCGTCCTCGAGGAAGACCCCCCCGGTGGTGGGGCGGATGAGCCCCGCGAGCGTCCGGACCAGCGTCGTCTTCCCGCTCCCGTTCGGCCCGGCCACGCCGAGGACGCGCCCCGGGGCGACGCGGAACGAAAGCGGCCCGACGACACGCCGGCGGCCGAAGGATCGGGTCAGGTTCTCGGCGACGAGGTCCACGGGACGGACGGAGGATAGCGGACGCCGCGTCTATGATCGGCCCGCGTGCGCGGAAAGGTCCTCGGCTTCCTCATCTTCCTCGTCGTCTGCCTCTGGCGCGCGACGCTCCGGATCCGGCTCGTCGGCCGGGAGCACTGGGACGCCATGGCGGACTCCGGCCGCCCGGTCCTCTTCGCCCTCTGGCACCAGCGGATGCTCCCGCCCATCTTCTTCCGCGCCTTCAGCGGCGACGTGACGATGGCCTCGAAGAGCAGGGACGGCGACGTCATCGCGGGCTTCCTCTTCTTCTGGGGCTTCAAGGTCGCGCGGGGCTCCTCGTCGCGGGCCGGCGGGGAGGCCCTCCGGCGGATGCTGCTGGAGAAGCGGGACGGCGCTCCCGCGGCGGACCTGACGACAGACGGCCCCCGGGGCCCGGCCCGGCGGTCGAAGGCGGGGGTCGCTCTCCTCGCGGCCGCCCTCGGCACGCCGGCCCTCCCGGTCGGATCGTCGAGCACGCGGCCGAAGTTCATCGACTCCTGGGACCGGTACATGGTGCCCCTGCCGTTCTCCCGCTGCGTCGTCCTCGTGGGACCGCCGGTCGTCCGCGCGGACGGCGAGGGGGACGAGAGCTTCCTCCGCCGCCTCGACGCCGCGATCGACGCCGCCACGGACGAGGCGGACCGGCTCTGCGGCGTGACGGGCGCCCCCCGCGGGCGGGAGTCGTCCGCGAAGGGAGAGGGCGATGACGAGTGAGCGACTGACCGTCACCCCCGCGGACGTGAAGGCCGCGCACGGGCGGATCGCGCCCTACGTCCACCGGACGCCCGTCGTCACGTCGCGGACCCTGGACGGGCGGACGGGGGCGCGCCTCTTCCTCAAGTGCGAGACCTTCCAGAAGGTCGGGGCCTTCAAGGCGCGCGGCGCCTTCTCGCGCCTCCTCCTCCTCTCCGACGCCGAGCGGCGGCGCGGCGTCGTGGCCTTCTCCTCGGGAAACCACGCGCAGGCCGTGGCGTTCGCGGCGCGGACGCTCGGCGTCCCGGCGACGATCGTGATGCCGAAGGACGCCCCCGCGCTGAAGCTGGACGCGACGCGCGGCTACGGGGCGGAGGTCCTCCTCTACGACCGGCGGGAGGAGAACCGGGAGGCGATCGCGAAGCGGATCGTGGAGGAGCGCGGGGCCGTCCTCGTGCCGCCGTTCGACGACGACGCGGTCATCGCCGGGCAGGGGACGCTCGCCCTCGAGCTCCTCGCCGACGTCCCGGACCTCGACCTCGTCGTCGCGCCCTGCGGCGGCGCCGGGCTCCTCTCGGGCGTCGCCGTGGCGGCGACGGGGGAGCGGCCCGGGATCCGGATCTACGGCGTGGAGCCGGAGGCGGGGGACGACGTCCGCCGGTCGGTGGCGAAGGGAGAGCCGGTCACGATCCCGGTCCCCGCGACGATCGCCGACTCCCTCCAGACGACGCGGCCCTCCGAGCGGACGCTCCGGATCGTCCGCGCCCTCGTCGCGGAGATCCTGACGGTGACCGACGACGAGATCCGCCACGCGATGGCGGTGGCCGCCGCGCGGCTCAAGCTCGTCGTGGAGCCGGGAGGCGCCGCGGCGCTGGCCGCGGTCCTCGCGGGAAAGGTCCCGTCGCTGGCGGGGCGGCGCGCGGGCGTGGTCCTCTCGGGCGGGAACGTCGACCCGGAGCTGTTCGGAAGGCTGATCGCGGGCGCGCCCGTCTAGAAGTAGACGTTGAAGCCGGCGCCGGCCTGCCAGCTGTTCGCGCTCTGTTCGATCTTCGATACGGCGTCGCTGTCGAGAAAGACGTAGCGCCCTTCCACGCGGAGCGAGACGCGGGTCGCGACCCGGATGTCGATTCCGGCGCCGGCATGGAAGCCCAGTTTGTTCTCGGGCAGCTCGTCCTGCACTTTCGGATCGCCCGCCGTGCCCCATATCCGGTAGTAGCCGATGCCGCCGAGGAGGTAGGGCTGGACGCGGAGGTTCGGCAGGAGGTAGGCGAGCGCGGAGAGCTGGACCGGCAGCTGCCTGACGCGGAGGACGGTCTGCCCCCCCTGCTCGTAGCGGGAGGTTCCGTAACCGACGAAGAGCTCGACGCCGAGGACGCCGGTGAACCGCGACAGGATCTGGGCGCCGCCGAGGAAGGCCGGCCCGGCGGCGTCCGGCGGCCGGTAGACGAAGCCGAGGAGGCCCGCGCCCGTGCCGGGGTCGGCGTACGGCTGGGCGGCGGCCGCCGCCGGCGCGAGGAGCCGGAGCGTCAGGACGGCGGCGGCGGGGACGGAGAACCGCATCGGGTCCGCCAAGTGTACGGGGAGCCGCGGCCGGTCCGGGCCCTCTTGCGGGTACCGGCGACGCGGGCGATGGCCGATAATCGTGCCCACCGGTGAGACGCCGCACCTGGAAGGACGAGCTCTCGACGCTCCTGATCGCCACGGGGGCGCAGCTTCTCGTCCTCCGGGCGGCCGACTGGGCCCGGGCGAACCGGGAGACGCAGGAGCTCGCGGCCAAGTTCGTGGAGAACCGGTACTTCTTCCTGCCGGAGCTCCTGTCGGTCGTCCTGGTGGCCCTCGTGATCCGGCTCGCGAAGAGCCTCCTCGACTTCCGTGGGATGCGATTCCGGGACTGGCTCCGCTCGTCGGCGATCCTCGTCGGCTTCGGCGCGGCCTTCGTCCCGGTCGCCCACCTCGACCAGATCCTGAGGTTCCTCGTCAACGTCCTCGGCGCCTCCGGGCTCGCGCCCGTCGCGGAGTCGCTCTCCGCCTCGCCGTTCTACGGGCTCCTCCAGAAGAACATGACGCTCCGTCTCGGCCTCGACCTCGTCGGCTTCCTCGTCTTCTTCGGCGCGCTCCGCTTCATGAAGCCGCCGTCGGCCGAGGTCGCGGCGGCCCGCGAGGCGGCCCGCTTCGGCGAGTTCGAGCGGGCCGGGGAGCTCCACCTCAAGGCGGGGGACGTCTCGGGCGCCAAGCAGATGTTCCGGAAGGGGAAGGCGTGGCCCCGGCTCGCGGCCCTCGAGCAGCGGGACGGGAACGAGCGGGCGGCGGCCGAGCTCTACGAGAAGGCGGGCGACGCGTTCGCGTGGGAAGCCTCGCGCGCCTGGCAGGCCGCCGGGGACGCGGCGCGCGCCCGGCTCCTCGTCGACGCGGCCATCGGCGTGGCGCGCTCCGGAGCGCTCTGGGACCGGCTCGCCGAGATCGCGGAGGCCACCGGGGACCAGGGGACGGTCGCGGAGGCGTGCCGCCGCCTTGCCGAGGCGCAGCCGCCCGGGCCCGTGAAGGTGGCGCTCTGGAAGCGGACCGCCGAGGCCGCCCGCGCCGCGGGACGGCCCATCGAGGCGGCCGAAGCCTTCCGGCAGGCGCAGGAGTTCGAGAAGGCGGGGGAGATGTACGTAGAGGGCCC
>DAOMFB010000213.1:4594-5623 GCA_035429585.1 Thermoanaerobaculia bacterium | reverse complement strand
TGTCGCTCCTGACCGCCGCCGCCTTCGCGGCCGCGACGGAGCGCGCCGCCCGGCTCCGGACGCTCGCCGTCTGGGCGGGCGGCGTCGCGGTGGCGGCCCTTCTCCTGACGCCGTGGCTCCTCAGGTCGTCCGGGCCAGCGAGTTCTCCTCGCGCCGCGTCCGGGGCTTCTCCTTCTCCGAGTTCGCCGCCGTCGGCTTTCACCCGCTGCGGCTCCTCGAGACGCCGTTTCCCCTGCTCTTCGGCGACCCCTCGCAGCTCCTCTCCGGCGGTTTCTGGGGGTTCGTCGCGACGCAGGGAAACCCGCCCTACCTGACGTCGCTCGGTTTCGGGATGCTGCCGCTCGGCCTCGCGCTCCTCTTCGCCGCCTCGGCGAAGCGGAACGAGGGGCGCTTCTGGATCGGCGCCGCCGCGGTCTCGTTCCTCCTCGCCCTCTTCCCGTGGCTCCCGGGCGCGAAAGCCGTCTACGCCGCCGTGCCGGCCCTGCACGTGGTCCGTTACCCGGTCAAGACGATGTTCGTCTTCACGCTCGCCGTCGCGGCGCTCGCCGCCCTCGCGACGGACCGGCTCCTCGTCCAGGGGGGCCTCCCCCGCTTCCGGGGCCGCGCGGCCGGCGTGCTCGGCTCCCTCGCGGCGCTCCTCGCCGCGGCGTCGCTCGCCCTCCGGCTTTCCCCGGACCTCGGGCGGCGGCTCCTGATGCGGGGCTGGGACCCGGCGTGGGTCGCGGACCCCGGCGTCGTCCTCGCGCCGACCCTCCGCCGGCTCCCGGTCCAGGCCGCCTTCGCGGCCGCCGCGCTCTTCGTCCTCGCCCTCCTGGTCCGCCGGACGGCCGCCGACGCCCGCGCCCGCCTCTTCCTCCTCGTGGCGGTCGGCGCCGAGCTGCTCCTGCCGGCCCGGGGGCTCCTCCCCCGCGTTCCGGCGGAGTGGTTCGCCCGCCCCTTCCCGCTGGTGGCCCGGGCCGCCGCGATCCCGGGGCGCGTCTTCGAGCGGGCCGCGAAGGACCTCGACCCGGTCCGCCGCGGCCTCCTCGG
>DAOMFB010000213.1:0-4568 GCA_035429585.1 Thermoanaerobaculia bacterium | reverse complement strand
CCGTCCGGCGACCTGACGGACGTGGCCCGCGCGCAGCTCCGGCAGGGCTGGGCCCTCGCCGGAGCACCGTGGGGGCTCCGCTACGCCTACGACGCCGATCCGGACGGGAGCTACTCGTATCTCGACCGGATGGCCCGCGACGTCCTCTCCGTCCGCGACTGGCCGGGAAAGCTGAAGTGGCTCCGCTCGGCGGGCGTCGGAAGCGTCATCGCCAGCGACGTCCCCCCGGAGACGGCCGGGCTCGCGCCGGTCTTCCTCGACGGCGAGACCGGCATCCCGGCGACGCTCTTCCGCCTGACCGACCCGCTCCCCGGCCTGCGGCGCTGCCCCCGGGTCCTCGCGTCCGACTCCGTCACGGGGACGGTCCTCCTGTTCGAGAGCCCCGACTTCGATCCGGCCCGGAGCGTCGTCGTCTTCGGACGCGGCGCCGCCGCCCTCGTCGCCGACCGTGAGGATCCGACGGCGCGCGCCCGCGTCGTGGCCGAGACGCCCGACGTGCTCGTCCTCGAGACCTCGGGGACGACACCCGCCGTCCTGCACGTCGACCGCACCTACACGCCCCGCGTCGCGGCCACCGTGGACCGGCGGCCGGTCGCGCCGCTCGTCGCGAACCTCCACCTCATCGGCATCCCCGTGCCGGCCGGGACGTCGCAGGTCGTCGTCGATCTGGCCCGGTGAGGGGGGCCGCCTACCAGCGGTGGAAGGCGGGGTGCCCCTCCCGGACCGCGACGAACGTCCCGCGGCAGGTCGCCGTCGTCTTTCCGTTCGCCTCGATCGAGGCCTCGACGACGGCCCGGTCCGCCGCCGACTCCACGACGCGCGCCCGGAGGCGGAGCGCCGAGCCGAGGGGCGTCGGGCGCTTCAGGACGACGTGGAAGTCCGCCGTCACCGTACAAGGGAGGGTCGCGGCGCCGGAGGTCCTCATGAGGTGGACGGCGGCGGTCCAGTTGCTGTGGCAGTCGAGCAGCGTCCCGCAGATGCCGCCGTTCACGACCCCCTCGAACGCGACGTGGTGCGGCTCGGGAGTCCAGGTGCAGACGACCTCGTCCCCCTCCTCGAAGCTCCGGATCCGGAGCCCCTTCTCGTTCGCCGGCCCGCAGCCGAAGCAGCGGTTCCCGGGCGCGAGGCGTTCCTGCAGGCTCTGACCGTCACGCGACATACCGCGGTCCTCCTCGGTTCCGGGGCTCCCGGAGGGGCCCCCCGTCCCGCGCCGACTGTAGACCACCCTCCGCCGGGCGGAAAGCCGGACGCCCCGGCGGGGCGAAATCCGCCGATGTGGCGGAGAATTGGTCTCGCATGACGCGGGAGCGCTTCTCGGTCGAACGACACCGCGTCGCGTTGGGGATCCTGCTCGGCCTTCTCGTCCTCGCCGTCTACCTGCCGGCGCTCGACGGCGGCTTTCTCTGGGACGACGACGCCTACGTCTCCGAGAACCAGAACCTGCGCGATCTCCAGGGGCTGAAGCGGATCTGGCTCGAGCCGCGGTCCTCGCCGCAGTACTACCCGATGGTCTTCACGGGCTTCTGGATCGAGCGGCAGCTCTTCGGGGCCGGCCCGCTCCCGGGCCACCTCGTCAACGTGGCCCTGCACGTCCTGAACGCGCTCCTCCTCTGGGCCGTGCTGCGCCGGCTCGGCGTGGCCGCGGCCTTCGTCGCCGCCCTCGTCTTCGCCGTGCACCCGGTCGCGCTCGAGTCCGTGGCCTGGATCACGGAGCGGAAGAACGTCCTCTCGACCGGCTTCTACCTCGCGGCTCTCGCGGCCTATCTCGCCTTCGCCCTGCCGCCCGGCTCCGGCGCGCCGCGTCCCCCGGCGCGATCCCGCCGCCTCTGGCTCCTGAGCCTCCTCCTCTTCGTCGGAGCCCTCCTGAGCAAGACCGTCACCGTCACCCTGCCCGCCGTCCTCCTGATCCTGCTCTGGTGGAAGCGGGAGAAGCTGGCCTGGCGCGACGTCGTGCCGCTCGTCCCCTTCTTCGCGCTCGCCGTCCCGTTCGGCCTCCTGACGATCTGGCTGGAGACGCACCACGTCGGAGCCACCGG
The DNA here is from genome assembly GCA_035429585.1 of Thermoanaerobaculia bacterium. GTDB lineage: Bacteria > Acidobacteriota > Thermoanaerobaculia > UBA5066 > UBA5066 > DAOMFB01. Next base: position 2,532 of record DAOMFB010000213.1, on the reverse strand, counting down.
GGAGGCGTGGGAGCTCTCCCCCCTGGGACGGGTCCTCCTGGCCGGCCGCGTCGTCTGGTTCTATGCGGGGAAGCTCGTCTGGCCGCACCCGCTGATGTTCGTCTACCCGCGGTGGACCATCGACACGGCGAGCGCCCTCGCGTACCTGTTCCCGCTCGCCGCCGCCGCCGCCGTCCTCGCGCTCTTTCTCCTCCGGAAGAAGCTCGGGAAGGGACCTCTCGTCGCGGTCCTCTTCTTCCTCGTCTCGCTCGTCCCGGCCCTGGGGTTCTTCAACGTCTACCCCATGCTCTATTCGTACGTCGCCGATCACTTCCAGTACCTCGCGAGCATCGGCCTCATCGCCCTGGCCGTCGCAGCGGTCGACCGGCTGCTGGCCTCGGCCGGCCTCTCGAGGCTCCGGGCGCCGGCGGCCGCTCTCGCGGTGATCCTTCTCGTCCTTGCGGGGCGCCGGGAGGTCCGGAAGTTCCTCGACGTGAGGTCGCTCTGGGAGGACACCCTCGCCAAGAACCCCGGGGCCTGGATCGCGCACAACAACCTCGGGAACCTCTTCATGAAGGAGGGGCGCACCCGCGAGGCGCGCGATGCGTTCCAGAAGGTCCTCGACCTCCGGCCCGGCTCGGCCGTGGCCGTCAACAACCTCGGGACCGCCTGGTTCCGCGAGGGAGACCTCCCGAAAGCGCTCGAGAACCACCGGAAGGCCGTGGCCCTCGATCCGGGCTACGCCGAGGCCTGGAACAACCTCGGCGTGGACCTCGTGACCGCCGGGCAGATCGAGGAGGCCGTCGAAGCCTACCGGCGCGCCCTCCAGATCGACCCCGCCTACGCGATGGCCCGCTACAACCTCGCCAACGCCCTGTCGCGCGCGGGCCGGCCCGCCGAGGCGGAGCCCCAATATCGCGAGGCAATCCGGCTCCAGCCCGACTTCGCGCTGGCGCACTACTACCTCGGCCTGAGCCTGCTGGGGCAGGGACGGGAGGCGGAGGCCGCCGGCCCCCTCGACGAGGCGTTCCGCCTGAAGCCCGACTTCGCCCTCGGCCGCTACGAGCTGGGGAACCTCCGGCTCCGGAGGGGCGACACGTCCGGCGCCGTGGAGAGCTACTCGGAGGCGATCCGGATCCGGCCCGACTACGCCGAGGCCTGGTGCAACCGCGGCTCCGCACGGATGCAGCAGGGCCGGCTGGAGGAGGCGATCGCGGACTACCGCGAGGCCGTCCGGCTCCGGCCTGATTACGCCATCGGCCACAGGAACCTCGGCGTGGCGCTGGAGCGGCAGGGGCGGCGCGACGAGGCCGCCGCTCACGCCGCGGAGGCCGCGAGGCTCGAGGCCGGCACGCCGGCCGGCCGGAGCGGCGGGACGCCCCGGGGGTCCGACGGGCGGTGACCCTCTCTCCGGGAGTCCGAGACTACTTCGCGGGAGGGGAGATCTCCCGCCAGCTGTCCCCCTTGTTGCCCGAGCGGTAGACCCCGCCCCGGTCCGTCGTCACGTAGAGCGCCTCGGTCCGGCCGGGGGCGAACGCGACCTCGAGGACGACGCCGCCGTCCGGCGAGAGGTTCGCGGACCACGCCTTGCCCCCGTCGAGGGTCCGGTAGAGGGCCTTCTCCGGCGCCCGCCCGCTCCACGACTCGTCCCCGCTCTGCGGCTGCGTGGACGCGAGGAGGTACTTGTCCGTGGCCGGGTCGGGGGCCCACAGCCCCCGGACGAAGGACGGGGCGTTCGGGAACGGCTTCCAGGAGGCGCCGCCGTCGCCGCTCCGGAAGACGCCCTTGCCGTTGCCCGCGAGGACCGACGGAGGGTCGCCCGCGGCCCAGACGAGGCTTCCGTAGTCGAAGTCCGGCGCGGCGGGAATCCGCCGCCACGTCTCGCCCCCGTCGTCGCTCCGGTGGATCAGCGTCGCCGAGACGAGGACCACCTGCTCCGGGAAGCGCGGGCTCGTCCGGATCCGGTAGAGGTGGAACGCCCGGCCGGGGACGCCGGCGCTCCGGAAGGTCCGCCCGCCGTCCACGCTCCGGAAGACGCCGTTCTCCGAGATGGCGAACAGCGCCTTTCCGGCCTGCGCCACGTCCACCCAGCGCCCGGCGTCCGGAACGCCCTCGGGGCGCGCGAAGAGACGTCCCCCGTCGAGGCTCACGAGAAGGCCGTCGTCCGTCGCGAGGAGGATCACGTTCCCCTCGCCGTACGCCACGCGGGCGACGGACCGGGCGCTCACCGCGAGCTTCGACCAGGTCTCCCCGGCGTCGGCGGAGCTGAAGAGCCCGGCGCCCTCCTGCCAGAGGAGGACCCGCCGCGGCTCCTTCGGGTCGACGCCGAGGGTCCGCCGGGCCTCGGCGGCCGGGGCCGGAGCGGCGAGCGCGGCCGTGAACAGCGCCGCCAGGAGTCCCGCGAATCTTCTCCTCACCGGATCCCTCCTCCCGTCGCCACGGGCGTGGCGCGCCCCGGCAACGTCGTGAACGTCAGGCTCCGCTCCGGCAGGGGTCCCGAAGAACCCAGGGTCCGGCGGAGCTCTCAGAAGGTAGCAAACAGGGCGCGGTCGC
>DAOMFB010000212.1:0-5681 GCA_035429585.1 Thermoanaerobaculia bacterium | reverse complement strand
GGACATCGCCGCCCGGAAGCGCGCCGAGGACCCGGTCCGGGTCGAGCCGGTGGTCCTTCTCGAGCGTCGCGTGCATCTCGTCGCCCCGGCGCTGGACGGCCTTCACGCCGAGCGCCCGGGCGAACAAGCGTAACCGGGCCACGTCCAGGAGGCGCGCGAACTCCGGCGGCGGCGTGCCGTACCGGTCCGCGGCCGCACCGGCCTCGGCCTCGAGGCCGGCGGCGTCCGGGGCGGCGGCGATCTTCTTGTAGAGGGCCATCCGGAGGCTCTCGTCCGGGATCCACGAGGGGGGCAGGGCGAGCGGCAGGCCGAGCTGGAGCGTCACGTCCCGCGTCTCGGGGAGCGGCTCGCCCTTGATCTCCGCCATCGCCTCCTCGAGGAGCCGGACGTAGGTCTCGAACCCGACCGACTCGATGTGTCCCGACTGCTCCGCCCCGAGGATCGAGCCGGCGCCGCGGATCTCGAGGTCCTTGGCGGCGATCCGGAACCCCGCCCCGAGGTCGGAGAACTCCTGCAGGACGCGGAGGCGCCGCCGCGCGTCGTCGGAGAGCGGCGCCCCGGGCGGGACGAGGAGCCAGCAGGAGGCCGGCTTGTCGCTCCGCCCGACCCGCCCGCGGAGCTGGTAGAGCTGGGCGAGGCCGTAGAGGTCGGCCCGGTCGATGAGCATCGTGTTGGCGGCGGGGATGTCGAGCCCGTTCTCGACGATCGTCGTCGCGAGGAGGAGGTCGGCCGCGCGGGTGACGAAGGCCCGCATGGCGCGCTCGAGCTCCCCCTCCGACATCTGCCCGTGCGCGACGGCCACCCGGGCCTGCGGCGTCAGCTCGGCCAGCTTCTCCCGCCACGGCCCGAGGCCGCCGATCCGGTTGTGGACGACGAAGACCTGCCCGCCCCGCTCGAGCTCCGCGGCCACGGCCTCCCGCACGACCTCGTCGCCCAGCGGGACGACGTGCGTCGCCACGGCGAGCCGGTCCTTCGGCGGCGTCTCGATGACCGACAGCTCGCGGATGCCGGCGAGCGAGAGGTGGAGCGAGCGCGGGATCGGCGTCGCCGACATGGAGAGGACGTCCACCGACGTCCGCATCTCCTTGATCCGCTCCTTCTGCGCCACGCCGAAGCGCTGCTCCTCGTCCACCACGAGGAGGCCGAGGTCGCGGAACCGGACGTCCTTCGAGAGGAGACGGTGCGTCCCGACGACGACGTCGAGCGTCCCTTCCGAGAGACGGCGGAGGACCCCCTTGATCTCGTCGGACGAGCGGAAGCGCGACAGGAGGTCGATCGTGACGGGGAAGGCGGCGAAGCGGCGCTTCAGCGTCCGGAAGTGCTGGTCGGCGAGGATCGTCGTCGGAGCGAGGAAGGCGGCCTGCTTCCCGTCGAGGACGCACTTGAAGACGGCCCGCATCGCGACCTCGGTCTTGCCGTACCCGACGTCCCCGCAGAGGAGGCGGTCCATCGGCTTCTCCGACTCCATGTCGCGCTTGACGTCCCGGATCGCGGCCGCCTGGTCGGGCGTTTCGGTGAACTCGAAGGCGTCCTCGAACTCCTTCTGCCACGGCGAGTCTTTCGAGAAGGCGTGCCCCGCCGCGGCGGCCCGCTGCGCGTAGAGCTTCACGAGCTGGTCGGCGAGGTCGCGGACGGCCTTCCGGACCCGCGAGGTCCGCTTCTCCCACCCCGTCCCCCCGAGCCGGTCGAGCGGCGGCGGCGGCCCGTCCCCCGCCGAGGAGTACTTCTGGATCAGGTCGAGCCGCTCGACCGGGACGAGGAGCTTCGCCTCCCCGGCGTAGCGGAGGTCGACCATCTCGCGCGCCACGCCCGCGTCGTCGATCGTGACGAGGCCTGCGAACCTCCCGAGGCCGTAGTCGCGGTGGACGACGATGTCCCCCGTCCGGAGGTCGCGGAGGTCCGAGAGGAACGCCTCCGAGGCCGCCTTCCGCCGCGGGGCCCAGGCGTGCGGCTCGCCGAAGAGGTCGGCCGCGGTCAGGAGGAGGAGGCCGGCGACGCGGAACGTGAAGCCGGAGGCGGGCCCGCCGTCCACGACGCGGCAGGAGCCCGGCGCGAGGGGCGAGATGGCGTCCCCCGCGTGGTCCACGTCGTACTCCGAAAGGAGCCGCTCGACGTGCTCGCGCTCCCCCTTCGACGGCGCGGCGAGGACCACGGCGAGGCCGTCCCGGCGGGCTCGGGCCAGCTCCTTCGGGGCGTCGGGGAGGCGGTCCTCGAACGAGACGACCGACTCGGCGCCGAGGGCGACGACGTCGCCCTGCGGGACGGCCGGGGCGAGCGCGAGGAGCGCCCGGGCGGTCACGTCTTCGGCCACCCGGTCGGGGTCGCCGGCGAGGCGGATCGGGTCGGGGACCGTCCGGCCGGCCGCGCGGGCTTTCTCGTAGTCGAGCCGGAGGAGGTCGGCCGCGGCCGAGAGCTCCTGCGTCACGGCGTCGGGGTCGTCCACGGCGAGGACGAAGGAGCCCGCGTGGTCGAGGACGTGGGAGGCCGCGGCCCCCTCCGCGAGGAGGGGCAGCAGCTCCTCGAGGCCGTCGCTCTTCCGGCCGAGGGCCGGGTCGCGCGGCACCGGCGGCTCGTCCTCGGCCGTCCGGCAGGCGTCGAGCACCCGCCGCGCCGCGCCCCGCGTCTCCTCGGTGTCGGGCGTCGAGGCCATCGGCGGCAGGAGGACGCTCGCGAGCGTCCCCATCGACCGCTGCGTGTCGGGGTCAAAGGTGCGGAGCGACGCCACGCGGTCGCCGTCGAACTCGATCCGGACCGGCTCGGCGAGGTGCGGCGGAAAGACGTCCACGAGTCCGCCCCGGACCGCCACGTCGCCGCACTCGGTCACGAGGTCGGCGCGGAGGTACCCCTCGGCGAGGAGCGGCGCCACGAGCCGGGCTGGCGCGCCGCCGTCGCCCGTCGTCACCCGGAGACAGCGGCGCTCGAAGTCGTCCGGAGGCGGGAGGATCCGGAAGAGCGCCCGCGCGGGGACGACGAGGAGGTCGGGCTCTCCGAGGCGGAGCCGCGCGAGGGCGCCGAACTCCTCGCGCCGCACCTTGAGCGACGGGGCGATCCCCTGGTACGGCGTGAGCGACGGCGCCGGGAAGAACGCGACGCGCGACGTTCCGAGCACCGCCTCGGCGTCGCGCCGGAAGGTGAGCGCGTCGCGCTCGTGGGCGAAGACGACGGCGAAGCGAAGGCCGGCGGCCGATCCGGCGGCCTCGAGGAGGTACGGCAGCAGGCCCGGCGGCGCCCCGACGAGCGACACGAGTCCCGTCCGCGTCCCGAGGACCCCCTCCTCGAGCCGCGCCGCGAGGCGCGCCACCGGCTCGGCGGCGGCGATCGCGTGAACCAGCGGATCTCCCCGCCGCTGCACGGGGGGATTATCGCCGCCGGCGCTAGACTCGCCTCCCGCCGTGAGAACGTCCGCCGTCGCTCTCCTCGCCCTCCTCGGCGCCGCCGCGCCGGCGGCCGCGGCGGGGTGCGCGTACGACTCGATGCTGGCCGGCGACGGCGTCGCCGTCCGCGTCGCCGTGCCGCCGAAGGAGCCGTGCTCGATCGGGACCTACACGGTGACCTTCACGCGGAAAGGAGCGCCGCCACAGGTCGTCTCGCTGAAGCGCGACGGGACGGTCACGAACGTCTTCTTCGAGGACGTGACCGGGGACGGGCGGCGGGACCTCGTCGTCTTCGTCACGCAGGCCGGGAGCGGCGCCTACGGGCGGCTCGACATCTGGGAGTGGAAGGGGGACCGGTTCCACGGCGGCATCGTCGCGGACCTGATGCCCGACCAGCGGGCCGCCTACCGGGGGCACGACACCTTCACCGCCGCTGCGGGCGTTCTCCGGCGCCGTTTCCCCCTCTACCGCGAGGGGGACGCGGCCTGCTGCCCGTCGGGGGGCACGGCCGCCTTCCGCTGGGACGCGAAGACGAACGTCTGGGTCCTCGAGTAGCCCTCCCTACGGCAGCGTCACGACCGTGACGCCCCCCTCCCGGACGCTGAAGCTCTGCTGCGAGCCCCCCGCGACGGCGAGGACGTAGCTCCCCGGCGCGAGGTTGTCGACGCGCCGGACGGCGGTCGACACGGCGATCGTCCCGTCGCCGCTGAAGAGGTTGAGCGGATACGGCGTCCCCGCGGCCGTCAGGATCTGCAGGCGCGCCGTCCCGGCGGCGAGGGTCTGCGGCCCCGAGTGGATCTCGACGCTCCCTCCCGGCGTCAGCGAGACGGTGACGGGCCCCGAGGGGACGCTCACCCCGGGAATCGTCGCGACGGCGTAGCCGCTGGCGCTCGCCGTCAGCGTGTAGCTGCCCGGCTTGAGCGAGGGGATCTCCCCGCGGCCGGAGCCGTCGAGCGTGATCGAGCCGGCGAAGACGGGCGACCGCGCGCTGTCGAGGACGCGGACCATCAGGCCGTGGAGGGGTACGCCGTAGACCCCGTCCCGGCCGACGACCCCGATCCCCTCGCCGCGGGAGAGCTCGAACGCGAGGGCGTCGGTCCCCTGCTCGGCGGCCGTGACGTCCCGCTTGTCGAAGAGGTAGTCGGTCTTCTGGACGTTCACCGTGTAGCTCGCGGCGTCGAGGTCCGTGATCTGGAAGGCGCCGTTCGAGTCGGTCGTCGCCGACCGGACCATCCGCCCGCCGGCGCCCGTGGAGCTCGACGCGCCCGGGTCGGCCGAGGTGGCGGTGACGACGGCGTCCGGCAGGGGCGTCTTGGCCTGCGCGTCGACGACCGTCCCCCCCAGCTTCGCCGACGGGAACGCGATGTCGACGGACTGGTCGCCGGAGAGCGTCACCTGCTGGCTCCGGGCGGAGCCCCCGAGGGCGTTCGCCATCGCCATCACGTTGTAGGTCCCGGCCGCGAGCCCCTCCATCCGGTACGAGCCGCTCTCGTCGGTCCGCGAGGAGGCCTGCCGCCCCCCGCCGCCGACGAGGTTCGCCACGACGGTCACGTTCGCGAGCGGCGCGCCTCCTCGCGTGACCCGCCCCGAGAGGGCGAAGCCCGGGTCGAAGACGATCTCCGTCTCGACGACCGGCTGGCCGTCGGGCATCTCGACCTGCTTCAGGACGCTGCGCGACGAGCCGGAGAAGTCGCCCGCGGTGGCCCGGAGGGTCGCCGTCCCGGGCGGGACGCCGGAGAACTGGAAGCGCCCGTCGGCGCCGGTCCGCGTCGCCGCGCTGTACGAGTCGGCGCCGGTGGCCGTGACCGTCATCCCGTTCTTCCACGAGTCGGGGATGCCGGTGACGGCTCCCTGGAGCGTGGCGCCGGCGGCGATCTGGAGGACCACGTCGTCGCGCGACTGCCCGTCCATGAGGACGGCCGTCTGCGTCGCGCTGGAGCGGCTCCGGACCGAGCCGACGAGGCTGTAGCGCCCCGCGGCGAGGTGGTCGAACCGGAAGCGGCCCGAGGCGTCCGTCGTCACCGTCCGGCCGCCGGAGAGCATCGCGCGGCCGAACCCCGTGTCGCCCGCCGACTGGAGGACCACGTCGGCGCCCGCGAGGGGCTGGTTCGCGTCCGAGAGGACGACGCCCCCGAGCGCGCTCCCCGCCACCAGCTTGATCTCGGCCGTCGCCGCCGTGTCCTTCACGTCCACCGTCTGCTGCGCGTCCGTGTAGTCGGGGTGCTTCACCGTGACGGAGACCTTCCCCGGGACGAGCCCGTCGAGGAGGAAGGCGCCGTCCGCGTCGGTCGCCGTCTCGTCCTCTCC
>DAOMFB010000211.1:0-5698 GCA_035429585.1 Thermoanaerobaculia bacterium | reverse complement strand
CGCCGCGCGACGGAACGCCGCGGGGACGGGCGCCTCCGGCTCGGCCGGGGCCGCCTCGGCCGCCTCGTCGAGGAGGGCGTCGAGTTCGTCGGCGGTCAGCTTCCGCGTGTGGAGGACTTCGGTGGCGTCCAGGACGACCAGCCGGTTCGTGGAGAAGAGGGGGACCGTGGCGGCGTCGGCCACCGCCTCCTTCATCCCGTCCGGGGAGCCTTCGTGCTCCGCCAGCTCTCCCTCGGGAAACGCGGCGCCGAACGCGGCCGCGAGGCGCCGGACCGCCTCGCCGACGATCCAGTCGTCGTCGCCCGAGACGAAGAGGACCGGAGGGAGGGGCGACCGCCGCACGACCTCGAGGAGCGGCGCGACCGGCGCGAAGGGGTCGGACTTTGAGGACAACGCCAACGACCGATGCTAACCCGGGGGTCCGGGGGCGCCCGCAGGTAAGCCCCCGGAGAGCGGGGAGCGCGGGGGGTGCGAACCCGGCGCCGAATTCCGCGCCAACCGACCACGCACCCCCCGGGGTACTAGATGAGCCCCTTGTCCTGAAGCTCCTGGCAGTCGACGCAGTGTCGCGCCCAGGGAACGGCCTCCAGCCGCTTTTCCTGGCACGGCTGCCCGCAGTGGACGCAGGTCCCGTAGGTCCCGGCCTCGAGCCGCTCGAGGGCCTGGTCGATCAGCAGGAGGATCCGGCGGTCGTTCTCCGACAGGGAGTAGGCGAACTCTTTCGTGTAGGCCGACGTGGCGCGGTCGACCATGTCCTGGGCGGACTCGTCCACGGTCTCGTCCGAGACTTCACGGTTCTTGGCGAGGTCCTTGAGGAGCTCCTCGCGCTTGGCGAGGAGGCGCTTCCGGGTCTTCTCCAGCCCGTCCTTCTTGCCGTTCCTGGCGGGCATCGCGGCGCTCTTGGGAGCCATGTCGGTTGATCCCCCGGTCACTTCGAATACGCGACGCCGCGAAGCGTCGCGACCGCCCGGTAGACCTGTTCTGCCAGCACGAGCCGTGCGAGCTGGTGCGGCAGGGTCATCCGGGAGAGCGGGAGGATAGCACGCGCCCGCCGGCGCAGGACCGGGTCCAGGCCGAAGGCTCCCCCGACCGCGAAAACGACGGCCGACGGCGATTCGTCGAGCCACCGCCGGAGGTCCCGTGCGAATTCCGCGCTCGTCCGCTCGGCGCCGGTCTCGTCCGCGAGGACGAGGAGATCCCGGGGACGCAGGGCCGCGGCGAGCCGTTTCCCCTCCGCCGCCCGGATCCGGGCCGGGTCCGGCTTCGCCCCGGGGCGTTCCTCCTTCACGACGACGACGTCCGCGGGGACGAACCGCGCGGTCCGCTCGACGTACCGGGCGATCCCGCGGGCGTACTCGGCCTCGTCGTTCTTGCCGACGAAGAGGAGCCGGATCCTCACACCCGGCCCCGGCGCCGCTCGTACAGCGTCTTGCGGGCGATGCCAAGCCGCCGGGCCGCTTCCGCGACGTTGCCGCCCGTCTCCTCGAGGACGACGTCGATGTAGGCGTCCGTCAGCCGCCGGAGCGTCCAGCCGCAGCGCGCCGCCTCGGCGAGGAGCGTCTCCGGGTCCTCGCGCCCCGCCAGCGTCAGGTGCGCCGCGTCGAGCGCCGGGGCCGCGGCCTCCATCGCCTCGAGGGCCCCCCGCCGCACGACGTTCTCCAGCTCACGCCAGTTCCCGCGCCAGGCCGCGCCCCGGAGGAGCTCTTCGGCCGCGGGCGTGAGCCGGCCCGGCCCCCCGGCCTCGCGGGAGATGGCGCGCGCCGCCGCCACGATGTCGTCCCGCCGCTCCGCGAGCGTCGGGAGGCGGACCGTGACGACGGCGAGGCGGTAGAAGAGGTCTTCGCGGAAGCTCCCCGTCCGCGCCCGCCGGGGAAGGTCCGGACCGGCCGACGCGACGAGCCGCGCCTTCAGCGAGAGGGGCCGCGTGCCGCCCACGCGGCGGAAGAGCCGCTCCTCGACGACGCGGAGCAGCTTGCCCTGCGCCCGCGCAGAGAGGACGTCGATCCGGTCGAGGTAGAGGGTCCCCTCCCCCGCTCCCTCGAGGAGGCCGGGCTTCCCCGCGACGGCCCCCGTGAAGGCGCCGCGCTCGTGTCCGAAGAGCTCGCTCTCGAAGAGGTCGTCGGGGACGGCGGCCAGGTCGATCCGGAGAAAGGGCTCGCCGCGCCGCCGCGACCTCTCGTGGAGGAGACGCGCGAGGTGGTCCTTGCCCGTCCCCGGGGCGCCGAGGATCAGGACCGTGCTGCCCGCGTCGAGCGTCCGGGAGAGGCGCATCAGCTGCGCCTTCAGCCCGCGGTGGCGCGTCGCGAAGAGCGGCGTTCCCGGCCGGAGGCGCGCCGCGCCGGGCATCGGACCTAGCTGAACCGTGCGGTCGCGTCGGGCGCGTCGCCCCAGAGCCGGTCCAGGCCGTAGAAGCGGCGCGCCTCGTCGTGGAAGATGTGGAAGACCGCGTCGCCGTAGTCGAGGAGGATCCACGTCGCCTTGTGATAGCCCTCCACCGAGAGCGGGCGGCGGCCTTCCGCCTTCATCCCCTCCTCCACCGCCTCGGCCAGGGCCTGCGCCTGCCGGTCGCTCGTGGCCGAGGCGAGGACGAAGTAGTCGGACATCGCCGTCAGGCCGCCGAGGTTGAGGACGACCAGCTTTTCGGCCTTCTTGTCGAGGAGGGCCGCCACGGCCCGCTTCACCTGCCGGACGAGCCGCTCGTCGGCGGCGGCCGCGGCCGCCTCGCGCGCCGGCGGCGGGGCCGCCTCCGGCTCCGGAGCCTCCGGCCGGGGGACGGGGTGCGCTACGAGCCGAGGTACAGACGGTGCCGGCGGACGTACGCCTCGACGCTCGGCGGGAGGCTTCCTTTCAGGTCCTCTCCCGCGGGGATGGCGCGCCTTAGCCACGTGGAGGAGATTGTAACCGGCTCGTTGCCCCCCCAGAAGATCGTGGCACCGTCCGGGGCGTCGTCGAGGACCGCGGCCTCGGGCGCGAGCCGGGCGCGCAGCTCCGCCGGGAGGCCCTCCCGGGTGCGCAGGTAGTCGAACGGCTCCCGGTGGACGACCGCGAAGCGGTGCCCCTCCGCGATCTCGCGCCACGACCGCCAGCTCTCGAACGAGACGAGCGCGTCCGAGCCCAGGATGAGGACGATCTCGTCGTGCGGGCGGAGGGCCCGCATCTGGCGCAGCGTCTCGATCGTGTAGGTCGTCCCCCCCCGCGCCACCTCGAAGTCCGACAGCTCGAAGCGCGGGAAGGGCGCGAGCGCCAGCGCGAGCATCGCGAAGCGGTGGTGGGAGGGCGCCGAGGGCCCGGTGGGCTTGTGGGGCGGGCAGTAGGCCGGGACGAAGAGGACCTCCGCCAGGCCGAGCCGCCCGGCGGCCGCCTCGACCGGCTCGAGGTGCCCGCGGTGAATCGGGTCGAAGGAGCCTCCGTAGATGCCGACGCGCTTCGGGACGGGACGCTCGAGGTTCATGCGGGCGCCTCCAGGAGGCGCGTCCCGAGGTGCTCCACGAGCGGTTCGAGCCCCTGGTGCGCCGCCGCCGAGACCGCGAAGAAGGTCTTTCCGCGCCGCTCCGCCGCGCGGCGGACCGCGGCGATCTGCTCGCGCGTCGCGATCTCGCGCTTGGCCGCCACGATGACCCGCTCCCGCCCCGCGAGAAGAGGGTCGAACGACGCGAGCTCGTTCTCGATGACCTCGATCGTCCGCTCCGCGTCGGCCGTCGGGTCCGCGGCGTCGAGCGCCGACGCGTCGACCAGGTGGCAGAGGAGCCGGGACCGCTCGACGTGCTTCAGGAACCGGATGCCGAGACCGTGCCCGTCGTGCGCCCCTTCGATGAGGCCCGGGATGTCGGCCGCGACGAAGGTCTTGAAGCGCCCCCACGAGACGACCCCGAGGTGCGGCACGAGGGTCGTGAACGGGTAGTCGGCGACCTTCGGACGGGCCGCCGAGATCGCCGAGATGAGCGTCGACTTCCCTGCGTTCGGGAGGCCCACGATCGCCACGTCGGCCAGGAGCTTGAGGGAGAGGGCCAGGTCGCGGACCTCCCCCTTCGTCCCCGGGTCGGCCCGGCGCGGGGTCCGGTTCGTCGACGTGGCGAACCGGGCGTTGCCGCGGCCACCCCGCCCCCCGCTGGCCACGAGCAGCGTCTGCCCGTCCCGGGTCAGGTCCCCGAGCGTCTCGCCGGTCGCGGCGTCCGTGACGACCGTCCCCACCGGGACGGCGACCTCCAGCGGCCGCCCGTTCGCCCCGTGGCGGTTCGACCCCTTTCCGTGAACGCCGCGCCCGGCCGCGAACCGCTTCGTGAAGCGGAAGGCGTAGAGCGTGTTCAGGTTCACGTCGGCCACGAGGGTCACCGAGCCGCCGTTCCCCCCGTCGCCTCCGGACGGGCCGCCCCGCGGGACCGACTTCTCCCGGCGAAAAGCGACGCAGCCGTTCCCTCCGTCGCCGGCGGCGACGTGGATCAGGGCCTCGTCGATGAACATGGAAGCGGGGCGGCCCCGCCCGGATCAGTTCGACTCGGGCGAAACCGGCGTGACGCTGACGAAGCGGCCGAGGCGGCCCTTGTCGTGGAAGTTCACGGTCCCGGCGACCTTCGCGAAGAGCGAGTCGTCCTTGGCGCGGCCGACGTTCGCCCCCGGCTTCAGCGGCGTTCCGCGCTGCCGGACGAGGATCGAACCCCCCGTGACGAGCTGCCCCGCGAAGCGCTTCACGCCGAGCCGCTGGCTGTTGCTGTCCCGCCCGTTCCGGGAGGAACCCTGACCTTTCTTGTGTGCCATGGTGGAGACCTCCGCCGGCGGCTCAGGCCGTGATGGATGCGATGCGGACTTCGACGAGGTTCTGCCGGTGTCCGTGTGTGCGCTGGAAGCCCTTGCGGCGCTTCTTCTTGTAGACGATCAGCTTGGGCCCGCGCATCTCGCGGATCACGATCCCCTTGACCGACGCGCCCGCGACGACGGGCGAGCCGAGGAAGAGACCGTCCTCCTTGCCGACGGCGAGGACCTCGCCGAGGACGACCTCGGCCCCCTTCGCGAGGGGATCCCGGGTGAGGCGCTCGACGCGAACCACGTCGCCCTCGGCGACGCGGATCTGCTTGCCCCCGGACTGGATAACGGCGTACATGGCTCTGAAACCTCCCGCAAAAAAGGGCCGCAAAAGGTACCACCGCAGACGCCCCCTGTCAAAGCCGGGCTTTTCCGGGGGCGTCAGTCCTCGCTGACCTCGTCCGCCAGCTCGTTCGCGTCCGCCTGGCGGGGGGCCTTCGGAAAGTGGCGGGCCAGGACCTCCCCGATCAGGTCCACGGCGGCCACGATCCCCTCCGTGAAGCGCCCGCAGGCGAAGTGGGCGGCGGCCGCGTCGCGCGCCGCGACCCAGAACGCGTCGCCCGCCTTCTCGTGCACGCCGCTGTCGCCGACGACGGCGAAGGCCTTCTCCTCGGGGGCGATGAAGACGAGACACCCCGACCGCCGCTCCGTCCGGTCCATCCCCAGGCGGAGGAACGTCTCCTCGGCGGCCTTCCGGACGCTCCCGGCCCGTCCGTGGTGGAGGTGGACGCGGATCTCCCCGAAGCCCCTCTCCTCCGCCCGCCGGATGGCCTCGACGATCGCCGCGCGGTCGAGCCCGTCGAAGAAGTCGCCCGTCCGGTCACCTTTCGCCATCGCCCGCCTCACCAGCTTCCGCTCGCGCCGCCGCCGCCGAAGGAGCCGCCGCCGCCGGAGAAGC
>DAOMFB010000210.1:3119-5717 GCA_035429585.1 Thermoanaerobaculia bacterium | reverse complement strand
GAACCGCACCGAGAACACCGCCATTCGACTCCTCGCCCGGGGCGAGGGGCCGGAGGGTCAGGGGCTGCAGCCGACCCGGTAGGGGCCGGCCGCGAGGATCTCGCGCCGGGCCGGGACGGGCGCGGCCGAGATCCGGCAGGGCGCCACGTCGAGCCAGAGGACGGGGCGGAGAAGCTCGTTGCTCAGCCGGTTGGCGCCCGCCCAGCTGTCGAGGGGCCACCACGGAACCTTCTCCAGGCTGACGGGCGCGCCCCGCCCGAGAGCGCCGTCCAGCCCCCGCCGAAGCTCCGCGAGGCTCGCGTAGTCCGGGGCGTCGAGCGCGCACGGCGTCCGGCGGAGCCGGAAGTCGAAGAGCCCGCCGGCGAACGCGCCCGGCAGGGTCTGGTGGAGGCGCACGACGCGCGCACCGCTCAGGTGGAGGGACGTGTTCTGCGCGGCGTCCTGCGTCGCCGACGCCTGGAGGAAGTCCCGCGGCGTCAGGGCGAGGAACTGGATCCCGTAGGGCGGATAGGCGATCTGGTTCCAGGCCAGGGCGGCCAGCAGGTACGCCCCGCCCACGACGCGAAGCGCCGGCGTCCGCCGTCCCCACGCGAGGAGACCCTCCACGCCGAGGGCGAAGAACCCGAGAGCGAAGGGGAACAGGTAGAGGAGGAACCGCTTGTCGGTCCAGTTGTAGAGAAGGCCGAAGAAGAGGCCGAGGGCTGCGAGGACGGGCGTGAAGACCGTCCGGAGCAGCGACTCTTCCCGCCCGGCACGCTCCAGACAGCGGAGGGCGCCCGCGACGTAGAGCGGGAGGACGAGGAGGCCGAGGAGCGCCAGGGCGCCGAAAGCGTAAAAGCGGAGGTTCTGGGGGACGAAGCGAAACAGAGCCTCGACGCTGTGTCGCGGCGCGTCGGGGTGGAGGAGGGCGTACCGCCAGCGGAAGGCGAGCCAGGCGGCCGGCAGGATCGCCGCCGCCAGCGCCCCCCCCCAGAGCTCGAGCCGCCGGAGGTGCTCACGGCGCCCGAGGAGGACGGATCCGGCGAAGCCGATTCCGGCCGGGACCGCGCCGTAGTGGAAGAGGAAGCCGGCCCCGAGGGCGAGGCCGAACGGAACGTACGTCCGCGGCCGGCCGCCGGCGCGGACGAAGAAGAGCGTGGCGAGGACGAGGCAGAAGACCGCCCACACCTCGGCCATCACCCAGCGGCTGAAGTCCTGGGCGTAGCCATTCGCGAAGAAGACCCAGGCCGAGAGCGCGGCCACCGCCGGCCGGAACCTCTCGCCGAGCAGCCGGTGGAGGAGGAGGGCCGTCACCCCGAGAAGGACCACGTTCAGGACGGGAAGCCAGCCCAGGGCTCCCAGCCGGTAGAGCCCGGCCATGACGAGCGGGAGCCCCGGGGGGCGGAACGTCGGAGAGAGGGGCGCCCCGGCCCAGAAGAGCCCGTTGTTGATCCAGTCGTACGAGTCCGACGACAGGTACGGATAGCACCAGTTGAGGTCCGGCACGGGAAGCGACCGGAGGACGGGGATCGCCCCGGCCACTCCGGCCACGGTCAGGAGGGCCGGCAGATACCGGTCGAGAACCCCCCGGCCCTCCCGGTCCGGATGCGACAGACGGGTGATCAATCGGGCACCGCGGCTCCCCTCGAGGATACCGCGGCGCCCGCGAGGCCTACTGCTTCTCCAGGTCCACCACGACGTCGACCGGCAGGCCGACTTTCGCCTCGGCCTCGACCGTCTTCGACTTGAAGCCGGGCCGCGTGACGGTGACGCTCCGGACGCCCGCCGCGACGATGACGCCGCGCGGCGAGCCGTTCAGGTCCTCGCCGACGCCCACGTATCGGTCGTCGACGTAGATCGCCGCGTCCACGGGCGTCACGCTGAAGCGAAGCCTCCCGGCGTCGCCTGCGGCCACGGCGCTCCGGCGCGGGCGCGACTCCCGGTCGCGCCGGTCGTCCATGCCCGCGGGCGCGTCCTCGTCGTCGAGCCAGGCGCCGGACGCGGCGGAGACCTGCTTCCCGTCGGGCCCGAAGTACCGGCCGTACGGCATCCCCTTGGAGGAGGGCGGGAAGGCGTCGAGGGCGCTCTTGCCCGCTTCCAGCTTCAGCTTCTGGCCGAGACCGACGTACTCCCCCTTCCCCACGGAGACGTCAACCGCGAGCGGCTCGTAGTTCGCGAGCCGGAACTCCAGCTTGTAGGCGCCCGGGCGGAGGTAGAGGTAGTCGGGATTCCCGTCGAAGTCGTCGGCCGTTCCGATGTACGTCCCGTCGAGCCAGACCTCGGCTTCCTCGGGCTCGACGTTGGTGCTGACGATCCCCCAGGAGCCGCGAGGCGCCGCCACGCCGCCCGTCTCCGCCATGACCGTCACCGTCGGCCACCAGCCCCAGCCCCAGCCCCACCAGGGGCCGCCCCACCACCAGCCGGACCAGGCCGCCCACGGGTACCAGCCCCAGCCCATGCCGCCGTAGTAGGGATACCAGCGGGCGCCGTAGTACGGATAGTGAGAGTAGTGGTACGTCGTGTGGCCGCCGCCGTGCCCGGAGTACCTCGAGCCGTGCGAGGTCCCGCCGCGGCCGCTGCCGGGCGATGGACGAAGAGCGCCGGCAGCGCGAGTGCAAG
>DAOMFB010000210.1:0-3109 GCA_035429585.1 Thermoanaerobaculia bacterium | reverse complement strand
CGCTGCCGGGCGTTCCCGGATGGGTGCCGCCACCGCCCGGGGTTCCCGGGCGGCCGCTGCCGCCGGAGCCGTGGTAACCGGTCGGGGCGCCGCCCCGCGGAGTCGAGTAGCTCGTGGGGCGAGGCATCGACCGGCCACCGCCGCTGCTCCGGGTGGAAGAGCCCGCGCTCCGGTAGGCGGTCGAGGTCGACACGCGCGGAGAGGAGTACGCGGATCGCGATCCGGAGGAAGTGCCCGTGCGAGGGGCGGAATACGCTCCCGTCCGCGGGGCCGAGGTGCCCCCGCGAGAACCGTAGAAGCCCGCGCCGGGCCCACTGCCGCGAGAGCCCGCGCTGAAGCCGCTGCCGTGAGAGCCCCCGCTGAATCCGCCGCCGTGAGAGCCGCCGCTGAAGCCGCTGCCGTGAGAGCCCCCGCTGAATCCGCCGCCGTGAGAGCCGCCGCTGAACCCGCCGCCGTGGCCGCCCCCTCTCTGGGCGAAGACCGGCCGCGTCCAGCTGACGAGAAGAGGAATCGCCAGGAGCACGCCGAGCCCGTACGCCGTCCGTCCTGCGGGCCTTCCGGAGCCGGCGCCGTCGTGCCTGAACATTTGCCACCTCCCCGACCGGAGTCCCCCCATCCCCCGGAGGGGACGGGAGAACGAGTCCGCTTGGGGTGATGCAATACGCCTGCCTCCCCCCGGGGCGCCCTTCACGTGCGGCCTCCGGCCTCGTGCAGGGCCTCCCCGAGCCCGGCCAAGTAGTCCCACCGGAACAACTTGTCGTAGACCCGTCCCGGGAGCGGCACGCCCAGAGGGTCGGCGACGGCGACGAGGGTTTCCAGGATCCGGAGAGAGGCCGGGCGATCCTTCCGGATGGAGCGGGCCTCGTCCACTCCGAGGGACGCCGCCAGGTCGGGGCGCTTCCGGAGGAGAACGGCCGCGCCCCGGCCCGAGGTCCTCTGGCGCTCCCTGAAGCTCGCCACCGACGTCGGGTGGTCGTGACACGCCCGCGCCGCCGGCCGGTAGACCAGCCGGAGGGGGCGCGGCGCGGCGGCGGCGCGGAGGGCGAACTCCACGTCCTCCCACGCCGCGCCGCCGAAGCTCTCGTCGAAGCCGCCGGCCTCGAGGAAGTGCCGTCGCGGGAGGGAGACGTTCGAGGCGTAGAAGAACCAGGCCGGGACGTCCTCCGGGTCGCGGATCAGATCGAACCCGAACTGCAGGCCGAACCGCTCGAGGTGCCGGAGCATCGGCGTGACGCGCATCCTCGAGGCGTCCCACGCGGTGCGGCCCAGGACGGCGCGGGGCCCGTTCCCGGCTTCCCGGTGCGCCCGGTCGTGGGTCGCGAGGAGGCCCGGCCCGGGGACGACGTCGTCGCCGAGGAAGAGGAGGATCTCTCCCCGGGCCGCGCGGGCGCCGGCGTTCCGGGCGCGCGCCGGCCCGCCGTGGTCCGACACGCGGGCGGTGGGCCGCCCGGCGCGCTGCCGCTCCGCCAGGAGGTCCCGGGTGCCGTCCGTCGAGCCGTCGTCCACGACGACCACCTCGACGCCGCCCCCGACCTCCCCCGTCTGCCCCTCGAGGGCGTCGAGGGTCCGCGTGAGGCGCTCCTTCCGCTCGTAGGTCGGGACGACGACCGAGAGCCTCACGCGCCTCCCCCGAGGAGCCGCCGGAAGATCCCCGACGCGCGGGTGTTCTTCTGCCGCGGCGCCTCGACGAAGTCGAGGAGCGGCTTCAGGGCCCGCTCCCACCGGAAGGCCGGCGCCGCCTCGAGGGCGCGCCGGGAGGCCGCGGCGCGCGCCTCCTCGTCCCGGAGGAGCGTGACGACCGCGGCCGCGAACGCCCCGGACTCGGCGGGGGCGACCCGGCCGGCCCCCGACTCCGCCACGAGCCGCGCCCCGGCGCCCCCTTCGGTCGTCACGACCGGAAGGCCGGCCCAGAGGAAGTCGAGGAGGCGCGTCCGGAAGGAGAGGGCCGTCTCGAGGGAGGGGCGCTGCGCCACGGCCGCGACGCGGCAGCCGCGGTAGAGGCCGCCGCGCGCCTCGTGCGCCGTCCACGGCAGGACGAGGACCGACCGTCCGAGCCACCCTTCGCTCCGTGCCCGCTCGGTCGCCTCGAGAAGCCGCGTCTGCGGCGTCGAGGCCGGATTCGGGTTCTCCGAGAAGAAGAGGCGCGCCGCCGGAACGGCCGAGAGGACGGCACCCCAGGCGTCGAGCACGAGGTTCGCGTCGTACCAGTCGTAGACGCCGCCGAAGAAGACGTCGGCGTCGCCGGCCGGGAGCTCGGGGAACGGCCAGGCCGCCGCCGGGGGCGCCTCGTCCACGCCGAAGGGGGCGACGTCGCAGAGGGCGCGGGCCTCCGGGTCGCGCGCGATGTCCGCCGGCGTCAGGCGGCCGCGCCCGAGAAGAAGGCCGAGCCAGAAGAGCCGCTGCTCCTCGGAGGCGGCGAGGACGAAGTCGGCCCGCTCGAGGAGGGCGAAGAGGGCCTTCCGGTCGTTCAGGAAGACGTTCGGCCCGAGCGAGTCGGCGTACGAGAGGTTCTCCACGAGGAACGGGTCGTAGAGGTCCGCCACGACGGCCCCCGGGTACCGGAGGGCGAGGAGCTCCCGGCCGGCGTGCCCCGAGACGACGGCCACGCGGAACTCGTGGGCCCGGCCCAGGGCCTCCCGCGCCTCGGAGAGGACGACGCGCCCGGCGCTCCGGAGCGGCACGTCCTCGGGGGACGGCGAGGCCAGGACGACGTCGTGTCCCGCCCGTCCCAGCTGCTCGGCGACGCGGAGGGCGCGGATCCCCATCCCTGCCATCCGGGGCCTCACCGGCTCGGGGGAGAGGACGAGGACGCGGGTCACGGCGCCCCCGCGAAGGGGCTCATCGCGCGCGCGAGGAACGGAACCCCGCGGGCGAGCTCGCCGCCCGGGACGACGAAGTAGCCCTCGGCCGCGGCGGTCCCGCGGGGAAGCGTCATGGCACGGTACGCGTTGAGCCCGGACACGAACCGGGCGTAGTCGCGCTCGGCGGCCTGCGAGGCGAAGACGGCCATCGCCTCCCTCTTCGCCCCGGCGTGAGCGCCGCAGTCGAAGAGGAAGTTCGGCCGGATCGGCTGCGACAGCTCGAAGAAGGCGACCGTCGCGGGAGCCAG
>DAOMFB010000209.1:0-5720 GCA_035429585.1 Thermoanaerobaculia bacterium | reverse complement strand
CCCTCGCGGGGAGCGCCTACTCGAGGTACTTCCGGTTGAAAAAGATCGCGCGCGCCGTCCCCTTCTCCGGCAGGTCGAAGACCCCCCGGATCGTCAGCTCCAGGTTCACCGGGTAGATGTCGCCCGCGATCGCGATCTTCTGGCCCAGCTTCCAGCCGTACCGACGAAAGGAGTTGATCCCGACGACGCATCCGGCCCGGTCCTTCAGCCACTCCTCGTTCGAGCCCTCGAGGACCGTCGCGTCGTCGAAGACGCGGAGGAAGGTCTCCGGCTCGACGGCGAAGCGGGGAAAGAAGTTCTTCGCGCTCTTGTCGACGTAGGTCCCGCCGAACCAGGTGAACTTGGTCGCCGCCGCGACGCCCGGCAGGCGCGCGACCCGGTCGGCGTAGGTGACGGGAATCGGGACGGCGAGCGAGACCCGGTGCCGGGTGACGAGGCGGAACATGCCGCGCGTCAGGGCGGGGTCGGGGCGCTCCAGCGCCCGGACGAACGTGGCGAGGAGGCAGATGACGAGGAGCGGGAGGACCACCGACGCGACCGTCAGGGCCGTCCGTGTCCTCTTCCGGAGGATGTTCTTCAGGACGAGGGGGAGGAACCTCACGGACGCGGTTCGAAGCCGGCCGAGGCGGCGATGGCGGCCGCCATGCCGACCTCCTTCTTCCCCCCCTCGGCCCGGATGTCCTCCTTGAGGACCCCCTTGTCGAGGTGGACGAGGCGGTGGGCCCGGGCCGCGGCCCGCGGATCGTGCGTGACCATGACGATCGTCTTGCCGAACTCGTCGTTCAGCCGCTCGAGGAGGACGAGGATCTCCTCCCCGCTCCGGGCGTCGAGGTCGCCGGTCGGTTCGTCGGCCACGAGGAGCTTCGGGTCGGTGGCGATGGCCCGCGCGATGGCGACGCGCTGCTCCTGCCCGCCGGAGAGCTGCCGGGGGTAGTGGTCCATCCGGTCCGAGAGGCCGACGATGGAGAGCGCCAGCTCCACCTGCTTGCGCCGCCGGGCGCGGGGGAGGTCCGTCAGGAGGAGCGGCAGCTCCACGTTCTCGAACGCCGTCAGGACCGGGACGAGGTTGTAGAGCTGGAAGATGAAGCCGACGTTCCGGCTCCGCCACTTCGCCAGCGCCGCCTCGCCCATGCCGTGGATCTCCTGCCCGCCGACGAGGATCCGCCCCGACGTGGGGCGGTCGATCCCCGCGACGAGGTTCAGGAGCGTCGTCTTCCCGGAGCCCGACGGTCCCATGAGGGCGATGAACTCCCCCTCGTCCACGGCGAGGTTCAGGCCCGTGAGGACGGTCAGCGCCTGGGAGTCGCGCTGGTACGCCTTGACGAGGTTCTCGATCCGGATGAACGGCTCGGCCATGGGGTCTCCTTCGTCAGTCCTTCTTCACGCGGACCTTCTGCTCGGCCCGCCAGCTCCTCGCGCCGGCCGCGTCCGCGACGATCTCCTCGCCCCCCGCGGCCCCCGAGACCACCTCGATCTGCGGTCCGGCGGCGGCCCCGAGGCCGAGCGGCCGGAAGACCGCCCGGTCGCCCTCGAGGAAGAGCGCCCCCTTCTTCCCGCCCACCTCGACGACGGAGCCCGCCGGGACCATCACCTTCGGCTTCGCCCCCTCGGCCGGCCGCGCGGCCGGGTCGAGGAAGACGACGCGGCACGACATCTCCGGCAGGACGCGCGCGTCCTTGTCGAGGATTTCCACCTTGACCTTCACCGACCCCTTCTGCCGGTCGGCCGTCGGCACGATCTGGCGCAGGCGCGCCTTGTAGGGGCGGTCGGGGTAGGCGTCGAGGGTCACCTGCGCGGGCTGCCCGAGGGAGAGCTTGCCGAGGTTCTGCTCGTTGATGTCGGCTTCCATCTCCAGGGAGCCGAGGTCGACGATGACGGCGAAGGTCGCCCCGGCCGAGCCGGCCCCGCCGAAGCCCTGCGGGGCGACGGTCTCGCCGAGGAAGGCCTTCTTCACCGTGACCACCCCGTCGATCGGTGCGTAGATCTCGGCGTTCTTGATCAGCTCCTCGGTGTACCGGACCTGCTGCTCGATGGAGGCGATCTGGGCGGAAAGGGAGCGGACCTGCGCGTCGGCGGCGTCGAAGGCCTGCTGGGTCCCGATCCGGTCCTCGAGGAGCGCCTTCGCCCGCTCGCGGTCGCGCCGTGCGTTCTCCAGCTGGGCCAGGACCTGCTCCTTCGTCGCGAGGTACTGCTTCTTCTGCGCCTCCAGCTCCTGCGACTCGAGGCGGGCGACCAGCTCCCCCTTCTTCACGCGCTGGCCTTCCTCGAGGTTCAGCCACGCGATCCGGCCGACCGACTTGGGGGAGATCTCCGCCTTCGACCGCGCCACGATGTAGCCCGAGGCCGTCAGGACGGTGGAGGCCTGCGTCGGCGTGACGAGGGCGACGCGGGTCGTCGTCACCTCCGGCGGGCGGAGCGTGACCGTCCCGCTCCGCCGGGCCCACGTCAGGCCGACGGCGACGGCGACGACGAAGACGGTGGCGGCGGCGCTCCAGGCGAGCCGGCGGCCGCGGGGCGGCTCGTCCCGGTCGATCCGGAGCGCGGAGAGATCGGCCGACTTGTTGAGGGGTTCCATGCGGGGAATCGAGTCTACAGCGGCGCCCGGCGCGCGGGCCCAGGGGCTCCGTGACGGGGAGTTCGCCGGGGTCCTCAGCGGCGGCCGGGAGCGACGGGGAGGGCCGCCCTCAGGGCGTCGAGGAACCGCTCGAGGTGCCGCCATTCCGTCCGCGCGCTCCCGATGGCGGCCCGGAGGACGATCCGGCCGCCGACGGCGGTGTGCGAGATGAAGCTCCGGCCGTCCGCGTTAACCGCCTCGAGGATCCGCCGGTTCGCGGCGTCGGCCTCCTCGGGGGGGAGCCCCTCCGGAGCCCAGCGGAAGGCGACGACCGAGAAGGGGGCCGGGGCGACGAGGACGATCCCGGGAATCCTCTCCAGCTCGTCCGTCAGCCGGCGTGCGAGGGAGAGGTGCTTGCGGACGATCTCCCGGACCCCCTCCACGCCGAAGGCCCGGAGGGTCATCCACATCTTCAGGGCGCGGCACCGCCGCCCCAGCTGGATGCCGTAGTCCATGTACTCGCGGACGCTGCCGGCCGCGTTCTCCGGGGTCTCGAGGTAGACGGGGACGACCGAGAAGGCCCGGCGGACGCGCTCCATCCGCCGGAAGAAGAGGCCGGTGCACTCGAGGGGGACGAGCATCCACTTGTGCGGGTTGAAGAGGAGCGAGTCGGCCCGCTCCCACCCCGCGAAGAGGGGGCGCATCTCGGGCAGCGAGGCCGCCGCGCCGGCGTAGGCCGCGTCGACGTGGAGCCAGAGCCCCTCGCGCTCGCAGAGGTCGGCGATCGCGGGGCACGGGTCGACGCTCGTCACGCCGGTCGTTCCGACGGTCGCCACGACGGCGACGGGGGTGCGCCCGGCCGCGCGGTCGTCGGCGACGGCCCGCGCGAGCGCCTCGGGGCGCATCCGGAACGCCGCGTCGACCGGGATCTTCCGGAGGCCCGACGTCCCGAAGCCGAGGACGACGCACGCCTTGTCGATCGAGGAGTGGGCCAGCTCCGACGCGTAGACCACGCCGGCGCCGCGCCCCGAGAGGCCCGTCTTCCGGAGGTCCGGAAAGGCCTGCTCGCGGGCGGCCACGAGGGCGATAAGCGACCCCGAGGAGGCCGTGTCGGCGAGCTGCCCGTCGAAGCCGTCCTTGCCCGTCGGGAGGCCGACGATGGAGAGGAGCCACCGGACGACGACCTGCTCCATCTCCGTCAGGACGGGGGAGGTCCGCCAGAGGATTCCCGTCTGGTTGTAGCCGGCGGCGAGGAAGTCCCCCACGACGGCCGGCGCCGACCCCGTGTTGGCGAAGTAGGCGAGGTAGCCCGGATGCTGCCAGTGCGTCAGGTTCGGCTCGACGATCGCGTCGAGGTCCCGCTCGATCGCCTCCCACGGCTCGGGCTCCTCGGGAGGCTCGAGCGGCAGGGAGGCGATCACGTCGCCCGGCTTCGTCCGCGCGAGGACGGGGCGGGACTCCAGCGTCTCGAAGTAGCGCGTGAGCCGGTCCACGGCGGCCAGCGCCATCTTCCGGAACTCTCCGGGCGGGAAGTCGCCCTTCATCGGCCCGAGTCTACGTCCGGCGCGTGCCGCCTTCGGCGGCGCCCTCACGGCTCGGCGACGACGGTCACGCGGGCGATGCCGGTCCGGGTCTCGAGCAGGTCGGTGACGGAGACGGAGAGGCTCCACTTTCCCGGCGGGAGCGTCAGGGTCAGGGTCTTGACGGCCTGGCTCCCCGAGGCCGCGGAGTACTCGGCGCCGGTCATCGTCAGGAAGAGGTCTTCGGCGAAGGTGTCGCGCCCCTTCCCCTCGGCGGACTCCGCCACGACGTCGATCCGGGTCGAGGCGACCATGGCGTCCTCCTCGGGAAGGAAGCGGAGGTCGTCGTACGGAATCGAGACGTCCAGCTTGTAGAGGTTCCGGCCCGGGGCGGCCGGCGCAGTGCTCTTCCCCTTCCACGCGAGGGTGACGCCGATCGGCTTCAGGACCTGCCGGGACGCGCCCGGGCGCTTCTCCTCGAGGCCCGAGCGGAGGCGCTGGCGGTCCGCCCCGGCGACGGCGGCCGGCGCCGTGACGGCCGGAGCCTTCGGCTGGTAGGACGAGCGGGCGAGGACTCGGACGCCCGGCCGCTTCGCGCGGACGTCGACCTTGTATGCGCGCCGCGGATCGACGTCCGTCATCCGGATGCCGAGGCGGTAGGCGCCCGACGTGGCGTCGACGATCGTCGCGAGGGACGGCGCGAGGTCGCCCGGCTGGAGGCGCGTCAGGCCTCCGGTGACGATGGCGAGGTTCGCGCCCGTCTCCTGCAGGTTTCGCCGCTCGCCCGCGAGGGGCCGGTACTGCTCGCCCCGCCCCTGCTGGGCCGAGGGGAGGTCGGTGGCCCGCGACGGGTCGAGGAAGTGGAGCGTGATCCCCGACGCCCCGAGCCACCGCACGAAGTCGTCGTACTCGGAGAGCGGCCCCGCCGAGATGCTGCCGAGGCCCGCCCCCGGCATCCCGGGCACGGCGCTCTGGGTCCGCGGGTTGGTGACCATGCCGCCCGTCGACGCGGCGATCGTCGCGGCCTGGGCCGCGTTGACGAGGTTGAAGCCGGGATAGCGCTCGAACCCCCGGGAGACGAAGACGAGCGTCCGGCGGCCGTCGAGGTCGGCGAACTCCTGGCAGACGGCCCGCAGGCCCTCCAGCATGTCGCGCACCCGGGCGCGCTCGCCCTGGACGTACTGGGCGATCTGCCGGTACGCCTCGGCCACGGGGCGCGGGTCCTTCGTCGACCGGTAGGTGTCGAGCGCGAGGACGAGGCCGTCGAGGAGCCCCCGCTCGACCTCCTGCCGGGCCTCGTAGCCGCGGGGGTTCTCCACCTGGGACGGACTTCCCGAGGAGCCGGAGCGGGCCGAGACGGCGGAGTCGCGCGCCTCCTGGACCGCCGCGGCGACCAACGAGTCGATCGCCGTGGTCACGCGGTCGAGCACCTCGTCCTCCCAGACGAGGGTCGCGGGGCGTCCGAAGTACGACACGACCGAGAACCGGACGGGGGACGGGACGAGGTCCACCGCCCGCACGACGGCGGGCCCCGCCTCGCTGATGGCCGTCTGGGGGAGCTGCTCGAGATCGAAGAAGAAGAGAAGGTGCGGCGGGCTCCCGAGCCCCGGGCGCGCCGGCGTCGTCGTGCCGGCCACGACCTCGGG